>CAZWKO010000032.1:0-13099 GCA_964634925.1 uncultured Vicinamibacteraceae bacterium | reverse complement strand
GTCATCCGTCGAGCCTGTTTGACTTTGCGCCTTAGGATACGCCGTGGCAACTAGACAAAAACTAACCGAAGCCGCTACCAACCACAAAACCCGATGACACTCTGTAACCGGCACACCCAAAACTGAATCGACTGTGGCTTTATCTTCTCTAAACATGAGTTCTGACGCGGGTTACAGCCATATATCGTAACAGTTTGAAATACAAACGACTTTTGCTTGCCGAAAAGCACAATCCGAGTCAGTCTAGTGGTCAACCATGACTAAGCGGCGCCCAATAAACCAGCTTGGCATCAGGCCAATCAGAACACTCGTTAAACTATTGAATTTCGTAACCGCAATTTTCGTAGTCATGGTCGCCCCTGCGCATGCCTCCACCTGCGAAGAACTCGCCTCCGCGGACCTCCCGGAGACGATGATAAGTAGTGCGTCAATAATTCAGGCTGGTGAATTCACTCCACCGAGTTCAAATGCTCCCCTGCAAGTCCCAACAATTTGTCGAGTAACGGGTACTACATCTCCGGCCATAAATTTTGAGGTCTGGCTGCCACTAAATGACTGGAACGGGAACTTCCACGTATCTGGAAATGGCGGGATGGCCGGTGCCATTAGTTATAGCAGTATGGCCTCAGCTCTCGAGCGAGGTTACGCTGCGGCTAGCACTGATACCGGTCACGTGCGACCCGATGCTGGTTCTTTTGATGCCTCGTGGGCCCTAGGTCACCCTGAGTTAGTCACTGATTTTGGTCACCGCGCGTTACATTTAACGGCTGTTAATGGGAAAGCCATTACTAAACTCTTTTATAGCGAAGCACCAAAATATTCCTACTATGTCGGCTGCTCAAAAGGCGGACAGCAAGGCTTAATGGAAGCACAGCGTTATCCCGATGATTTTGATGGAATCGTTGCAGGAAACCCCGCCAATGACTGGACACGATTTTACGCTGGTGCACATCTGTGGTACTCGCTCGCAACACTTCGGGCGACAGGTAGTTATCTTCCTCGTTCGAAATTACCGTTACTGGCTAACGCCGTCAATAATGCTTGCGATGCCCTCGATGGTCTTGAAGACGGAGTGCTTGACGACCCTCGCCAGTGCAGATTCAAACCCGAGACGTTAACCTGTCTATCGGGTCAAGACAACGACACCTGCCTAACTACTGCCCAAGTTCAAACGGTTAAGAGTATCTGGGCTGGTGCTACGACTCCCTCCGGTGAGATCATCTTTCCCGGACTTGTTCCGGGCGGCGAAAATGGACCAGGCGGCGGTTGGGGAACGTGGGTAACCGGCCCAGAACCATTCGCGAGTCTGCACTGGAAAGCCGCAGAAGGATTTTTTAAATACATGGTCTTCGAAGATCCCGACTGGGATTTTAGAACTTTTGATTTTGACGAAGATCTAGATTTTGCGCTTGAGAAAGTCGGTGCTCAGCTGGACAGCGCAAACCCCAATCTCGATCGTTTTAAGAACGGGGGTTCAAAATTGATCGTGTACCACGGCTGGAGCGATCCAGATATTTCGCCACTCGCATCAATTAATTATTACGAAGATGTACTCACCCGCTACGGCGCAAACACGAACCGAAGTCAAACGCTTTCGGATACGCAAGAATTTTTTAGACTCTTTATGGTGCCCGGTCTTGGGCATTGCCGAGGAGGCCCAGGCTACAACTATCTCGATCCACTCTCTGCACTCGAGACATGGGTCGAAACTGATATTCCACCACAACAAATTCTTGGATCTCGCATCGAAAATGGAATGACTGTTCGAACAAGACCACTCTGTCCGTATCCTGAAATCGCTAAATGGGACGCAACCGGCAACCCAAATGAAGCCGGAAGTTTTACGTGCGTGGCGCAGTAAAGGTTATGAAAGGATGAGCAACTGCTTTAACAACTTTGTGTCGCGAAGATCGCTGCTCGCTATTACATGTGTCACTGTCGCACTTTTAACGGCATGCGAGAGATTGCCACTTTGGCGAACCTACAGTGCCGAAGGTTTGGAAGCTTTTGCAAATGGCGACGCAGCCAGAGCAGAACATTTTTTGACGGCTGCCGTAGAAGATGCTGAGCGACACGGTTCTAACGACTTTAGAGTCGCGATCACGCTAACTATCTTGGCTGGATACTACCGAACGCTCGAACGCTATAGTGAAGCAGAACCGCTCTATGAACGAGCCCTTGGCGTAGCAGAATCCCGTTGGGCTCCTGACCATCCGCGTATCGCGCATGTCCTTGAAAACTATTCACTATTATTGTCACAAACTGGCCGGGTCAATGAAGCAGCCCTTATGGCTGGCCGGGCGGCAGCTATTCGCCGCTCTCAGGCTAACTAACACGATTTGAATCTTTTATTGCATACGCTGTTCTCAATACAACCGGACGATTATTACTGCCTGTACGCTGATTGAGATATTCAACAAACACAGAAAATCCCATCGCAAAGTAGAGATAGCCTTTCGGAATTTCCTGATGCATTCCCTCTGCCATCAACGCAACGCCAACAAGCAATAGAAAGCTAAGTGCTAGAATCTTGACCGTTGGTCGTTCATTAACAAAGCGACTCACCACATCCACTGAAAACATCATTACAACCACCGCAATAACTACCGCTGCCACCATCACGCCAACATCATCAACCATGCCAACCGCTGTTATTACTGAATCAAGAGAAAACACGACGTCGAGTACGATAATTTGAGCAATGACGCTCGAAAATGACGCTGTAACTTTGGAAGACGCATGTCCCTCTTCTCCTTCAAGTTTGTCGTGAATCTCGTACGTTGCTTTTGCGATCAAGAATAAACCACCCAAGAGCAACGTCAAATCTCGACCAGACACACCGTGACCAAGGACCGAAAACAATGGCTCAGTCAATCGAATAATCCATGCCAAGGAAAACAACAGTCCGATCCGGGCTCCCATCGCTGCGAGGAGTCCGACGCGCTGGGCAACTGCCTGCTGCTCGGATGGCAGTTTTCCAGCCAAGATCGAGATAAAAACAATATTGTCGATGCCAAGCACTATTTCGAGAGTCGTTAGTGTACCTAAGGCGATCCAAATTTCTGGGTTTCCGAGCCAATCCATCGACAACCTCCCTAAAGTTGAGCTAGCGTGCTCCAGGCTATAAATTTACGACAAGATCCTTACGAGCTAAAGAATACTAATGGCTATCTTTTATCTGGTCGTAATTCTCATCTACGCACTTGTGTTGATGGGTATCGGACTCTGGTTGGGTCGTCGCGTACAGACCGCGAATGATTTCTTTGTTGCAGGGCGAAAACTCGGCCCTACTCTCACATTTTCGACAATGCTTGCAGCGAATATCGGTGCAGGCTCAACAGTGGCTGCCGCTGGTCTTGGCTATACGAACGGTTTGAGCGCTTGGTGGTGGGTCGGCTCTGCAGCCATCGGGTCACTAATCCTTGCCTTTTGGATAGGTCCGCGCATGCGACAACTTGCCGAACGGCATCATTTCCAAACTCTTGGCGACTATCTGGATTTCCGCTTTGGAAAAGGCGTGCGAGGCATCATCACCGTTCTAATGTTATTTGGCACCCTCTCACTACTTGCGGTACAGCTAATCGGCATTGGTTTTGTATTGAATGTTATTACCGGCCTAGAACGATGGGTCGGGTCTACCATCGGCGGAATCGTTGTCATTGTCTATTTTTCCGCTGGCGGATTATTCGCGTCTGCATGGATCAATTTGATCCAACTGGTCATCCTGTTACTCGGCTTCATCGTTGCACTTCCACTTGCAATGACCACCGCCGGAGGATTCGCACAAATCTATGAAGCGACTCACCACATTGATCAATTCTGGAACCCCCTGCAAGGAGGGTCTTCAGGGTGGTTTTACCTTGTCGCTCCAGGTCTAGCGTTTATCGTTTCACCTGGTCTTATCCAAAAGGTTTACGGCGCTCGTGACGACCGTGCTGTCCGATTAGGGGTCGCGCTAAATGGAATAGTGCTGCTTCTATTTGCTGCAGTCCCAATGTTGTTTGGAGTTGTTGCCAGAGCGACCTATCCCTCGCTAACCGAACCTGCCCTCGCTCTGCCAAGTCTGCTTGTCGACAGTGTCCCACCAATGGTCGGTGCTCTTGGACTCGCAGCTCTTTTTTCAGCAGAAGTCAGTTCGTCTGATGCCATTCTCTTCATGTTTTCCACTTCATTAGCAAAGGACCTCTACCGTCGATTTATCAATCCTGATGCGTCAGATCGAGAAGTACTAAAAGTCGCGCGAAAGGCAGCAATCATTGGTGGCATCCTAGGAACGGGGCTTGCTATTCTCGCCGTCTCTATGATCAGTCTGCTAACTATCTTTTACTCTCTGCTGGTAGTTAGTCTGTTTATCCCGATTCTTATTGGACTCTACACGCAACGACTGGGTGCAGTCGAAGCTTACAGCAGTATCGCCACAGGCGTTGGACTGTTCGCACTCGTTTACTTTCTCACACAAGGCAACCGCGTATTCGGACTTACCCCGCAGATTATTGGCGTTATCGGATCAACCATTGGGTGCTATACAGCGTGGTTAATTCGTACTCGCATACGACGACCCTAAGACGAACTGACGTAACGAAGGATTTCATCTGCAGTTATTCGTAACTGCTTCGACATTTGCTGTCGTTCAATATCACCGGTTTGTGCATATCGGTCGATCCGGTCGAGTTCTTCAACAAGGCGTCTAGCAAAGCTAAAAGTTTTTCGGTCAATCGACGCAGCAATATTGTCCGTATAGGGGCAGCAACACACGCTTACGTCCGGCGCCTGCCGAGCAAAAGTCGCCGCACATCTACGCATGACGAATGGTTTCGCAACAAGTAATACTGACTGACAAAGAAGTTTTTTTTGCTGCAATAAAGAGAGTCCTTGTGTGACGTTCTCCAAGGTATTTCTCGCTGCAGGCTCCACCACAATAGCCTGTGATGGAACACCGGCACGAACCAACTCATCCTTAAATACCAGCGCCTCAGGCTTCTCAAAAACATTCCTGGTCATCCGTCCATAATGTCCCGTGACTAACACAATCGGTGCATATCCAGCTCGATATAATGACGCAGCATGGTGTGGCACTCTAAGGTCTTGACTCCCAAAGACAAAAATAACGTCTGAAGGAACAGGGTTATCCGATATCGCAAGAAAGTTCCATACTGGATTGAGTAACAGTGCGAGTTCGTATGGCAGCGGATACGGATAAATTTTAGATTTACTCACAAACACAGGTTCCCAACCGACTCAAGCTTACAGAAACTGCAACATGTTGAACTGGCAAACTACGCGCGCCAATCAAATCGTGTTCTCTGAAGCACACGCCGTTCTGGCCTTGTAGGTGCTATGATGAACCTACACTGATCATTCTTACGTGGCGCATGACATGACGCGCTCTCTCGGCTTAATTTTTAACATCGTCACTTTTGGCATACTGCTGCCACCCCTATGCGTAGAAACACACGCACAAGCTCTCAGTGTTTTACGTAATAGCGGACAACAAACACTCGAAACCTTTGATGTGAACGACAGTGAAATGCTTTCCTTGGAAACAGTCGCTGGCCAGTTTGGACTTGAGCTCGAAGAAGATACCGGAACAGGCACTCGGACAGTAAGCGCTAACTCTCGGACTGTAATCCTGACAGCCGATCAACCTTTTGCTTCAATTAATGGCCAGCTCGTATCACTTGGTATTCCACCAACAATTTATGAAGGCATTTGGTTCGTCCCTCTAACTTTCCTCGCCGATGCTCTAGCGCCTATTTATCATGAGCGCTTAGAACTCAGACAAACCGCACGTCTTTTGCTTGTAGGTGACGTGAACGTACCGCGTATTTCTGGTCGGTACCGACAACGCGGGCAGTCAGGACAACTTAGTCTAGAGATTACGCCAGAAGTTACACACCTTATTACTGAAGAACCCGGCAGGATTTTTATTGAATTCAACTCCGACGCTATTGAAGTCACGCAGCATCCACAAGCACGTGGCGGAACAATCCAGAACATCACATTGAGCCAGTCGCCACCTGGGCTATTACTTGAAGTCGGCCCATCTTACGATTCGTACAATGTGACAAGACATTCGATAACAAACAATTCATCTCAGTTAGTTATCGACTTTGCAGCGACAACACCAAGAATAGTCAGTGATGCTAGTTCACCGGAACCCACGTCGGCTAATCGTTCTTCATCGACGTTCCCTGATGGCCCTTTACCTTTTCAAGATTCGCCTGCTATCAGAACTATTGTCGTTGATGCCGGACATGGAGGTTTAGATGAAGGATCTCGAGGAGCCAACGGCACCCTTGAAAAAGATGTGACACTTGACGTGGCGAGTCTTCTAACCGAGACCCTTGAACGACGTCTTGGAGTACGTGTCATTCAAACTCGCACAAGTGACACCCTTGTTGACCTTGATCGTCGTGCTGCAATTGCGAACAACAACAACGCAGACCTCTTCATCAGTTTGCACATTAACTCGTCAGTAAGCCCAGAACCAGAAGGTGCCGAAGTGTTCTATCTAAGTATTGATGACTACGGCTCAGAAGCCCAAGAAATTGCTACTCGAGAGCGTCAGTTTCTACCGGTCTCCGGCGGAGGAAACCGTGACATCGACATGACTCTATGGGAAATGGCACAGGCAAGGTATCTTGACCATTCAGCCGTTCTCGCTCAACTTATCGAACAAGAGCTTCGCAGCCGTGTACCTATGAGTCCACGCGCAATTCGAGAAGCACCCTTTCGGGTGCTAGTCGGTGCAAATATGCCAGCCGTGCTCATCGAGATGGGGTTCATTTCAAACCCCGACCAAGAGGAAGCCTTTCTTTCTGACAACTTTCAATCGTCTATCGTCGCAGCAATCGTCGAAAGCGTGATCAGATTCCAAGATAGAATCGGCAATCTGTCAACGGTGGAAACACTCTCAAACCGAACTGCCACCAACCCACAATAGTGACAATACTAAATTCGCCATCGCCACAGTTCAAACGCCGCAACCCTTACGCCGTCGCATTAGTTGTCGTGTTTGTCGTGGGCATCACTATAACGGTAGCGGCACTGACCATCATTCAACAGTGGCAGAACCGTAGTGAGCTAGGTTTAATCAACAATACCGCTTCCGATAGTCTTGGCATGGATGATCCTTTGGGAATTACACTATTTTACGTTGCAGAAAATGGTCTCGGCCTCGTCGAACATTCTCGCGATATCGCCTATGGCAGCGATCCATTAGTCCGCGCAAGAACGGTCATTGAATATCAACTTGGGAGCGCACCAAAACCACTTGTCGCATCCTTCCCGACAGGTACAACCCTCCGTTCGCTCTACCTGACAGATAGCGGTAATGCCTTCGTTGACCTAAGTGCGGAAGCGACTACTGAACATTCAGGTGGTTCCCTTGATGAACTCTTTACCGTCTACTCCCTTGTGAATGCCCTCGCCATAAATGTTCCAGAAATCAACGCTGTGCAAATTCTGATCAATGGTTCTGAAGTCGATACACTGGCAGGCCATATTGATCTTCGTCAACCGCTAGAACCAAACATGCAATGGGTTATCGACCCAGACGCTAACGAAGATGCCAAACAAACTGAAGATACGGAAGAAAATATTGAATTAGAAACAAGCCAGGATTCCGCAACGCCACCAGCAAACTCATGACAGACAAAACACTTCGCTTCGACAATCGAAATTCATCAGAACTTAGGAAGACACAGATCACACCCCACTACCTGACTCATGCTGAAGGCTCTGTTCTTATGGAATCAGGACAAACTCGAATCATTTGCGCAGCAAGTATTGAGGACCGAGTGCCTCCTTTCCTCCGCGGTTCGGGAAAAGGTTGGGTCACTGCTGAGTACGGCATGCTTCCTCGTTCTACGTCCACTCGATCAGCGAGAGAATCATCAAAAGGTAAGGTTGGTGGACGAACTCAGGAAATTCAGCGACTGATTGGTCGCTCTCTACGTGCAGTAACTCGTCTCGAGGAACTTGGCGAACGAACCATCTGGATCGATTGCGATGTAATTCAGGCTGATGGTGGCACTCGCACTGCTTCCATCACTGGTGGCTTTGTTGCTATGACATTAGCGTTAGAGAAACTACACAAGGACGGTTTAATCGATCGAGTCCCCATAGAGGATTACGTTGCAGCAATTAGTGTAGGCGTCGTCGACGGCGTTCCACTAACAGACCTCGCTTATGAGGAAGATTCGAAAGCAGAGGTCGACATGAACGTAGTCAAGACGGGCAATGGTAGGTTCATAGAAATCCAAGGCACAGCCGAGGGCGCACCTTTTGACTCAAACGCACTCGGCAAACTGCTCGACCTGGCCGATACTGCCATTTCGAATTTGATTGGGATGCAGCGAGGCATTGTTGGAAGCATCCTGAAGTAAGCATGACGATTGTTGTTGCCACCACCAACGCTCACAAACTTAGTGAAATCCGCCACATTCTTAACGCTGCCCCTTGCACTATTGAATCAATCAAGAAGTACATAAAGGTTAGAGCACCAGAAGAAACTGGTAGTACATTTAAAGAGAATGCTCGATTGAAAGCGCTTTACTATTCATCGAAAATTTCACAACTTACCGTCGCCGAAGATTCTGGCCTAGAAATTGACGGACTCGATGGCGCACCTGGCATTCATTCGGCGCGCTACCCTGGAACGACTTACCAAGATAAGTTCCAGAGAATCTATGCACAACTTCATGAGCGTGGTCTGACCACAAGTCCTGCTCGTTTCGTCTGCGCAGTTGCGCTTGCTCAAAATCAGAACATTATTTTTGAATACAAAGGGACAATCGAAGGTCAAATTGCTGAAAGGCCTGTCGGCATAGAGGGTTTTGGCTACGACCCAATCTTCTTCTACCCGCCATTTAATCGCACGCTCGCTGAACTAACACCGGACCAAAAAGCAAAAGTTGGCCATAGAGGCCATGCCTTCAGAAGCTTGCATAAGTACCTAGCCAGCAATCACTTCGCTAAGCCGTAAGTCCATCCTGGTGGTGTGTTTCGTCACCACAATCAATCGATGACACTATTTTTCTCGGGAGAATAACTGTAAAACTCGAGCCACCCCCGGATCGATTAATAGCATTGATCGTCCCTCCATGAAGCCCAATGAGATGCTTAACAATAGCGAGTCCAAGACCAGTACCGCCAGGATTTCTCGCCCTTGATTGCTCAACTCGGTAAAACCTCTCAAACACGCGTGGCAGATCCGTATCTGGAATTCCTGGCCCTCGGTCGTGAACACTAAGCAAAATATTTTCGGCACTCACATCCAACCCTGCAGTCAGCTCTATAACCGATTCCGACGGAGCGTAGTGAGAGGCATTCTCAAGCAAATTTTTTAAAGCATCATAAATCTTGGCTGGGTCTGCCACTAACACTTCTGCGTGATCGTCTATATTGACTTTGATAGTCTGGCTCTTGTCCTGAAGCATCGGATCTATTTCAGCAGTAATGTTTGAAAAAAGTGAACCTGTATCGCATGAAATACAATCAAGCTCTTCTTTCCCGGCATCCAACCTTGCCAACCGAAGTAAATCAGCAACTAAGCGCTCCATCCGCATTGAGTGTCTTGAAATAATATCGAGGAACCGGTGTTGGTCGCTCGATACATCGCTCTCGTCTGAAAGTGCATCTATAGAACCTCGAATCGCAGTAAGAGGTGTGCGTAATTCATGGGATACATTAGCAACGAAATCTTGGCGGATTTGTTCCGCGCGACGGTAATCAGTGACATCGTGCAGGACAAGCACTACACCTGGCTCATCCTCACCGATAAAAGGGGTCACGCTTGCGAGGCACATCCTTACCGGATCTGTACTAAGTGTGATTTCGCTAAAACTCGACCCGCCATCTTCTAAAGCCAAACCCACCTGCTTCGCAATGCCTGGGTGTCGTATAAGTTCAACATAATGATGCTCCGTAGGAATCTCTTCAATTTGAAGAAGTTTCCTGCCAGCCACATTCGTCATCTGAACTCGCCCACGAACATCAACAACAAGAACACCTTCAACCATGCTGGAAAGAATGGCCTCAGTGAGTCTCCTGTTACGAGAGATCTCTGACAATCTTCGTCCGAGTTCCTGTACAGAGGCCCCAAGCGCACGAGCAACGATGCCTATTTCATCGTTTCCATAATCACCAATTTTAGGTGTCAAGTCACCGTCAGCGTACCGACGAGCAACAGCCGCGATAGATTGAACTCTTCTCGCCATCGCAATCGATGAAAACCACGCCAGCACAAAAGCACCGGAAAGTGCAATCAATAAACCGAGAAAAGTCGCGTTTCGAACAGAAGCTAACTGTTTATCCACTTCGGTCAAAGGAAGCGCAAGTCGCACAAACCCGACGGCGGAATGATTAAGTCGCAGAGCAACATAAAGCAGGTCTGTTTCAACAGTGGTGCTATAGCGTCTCGTAGAGGCAGAACCTTCATTTGCGGCAGCTTCTATTTCCGGCCGACTACGGTGATTCTCCATCGAGTAGAGGGTCGCTCCATCCTCGGCTGAATCACCAACGACCTGACCGCTGGGCGCAATAAATGTCACACGCACACCAAGCTGCCTTCCCAACGTATCTGCCTCTGAATCTAAAACCGAAATTGCCACGTTCTCATCTAAACGCTCAACAAGCTCTCCAACCAGCTCAGTCTCGGCAACAAGATTGGTCTCTATGCGGCCTAATAGCTGTTCTTGCAATGACCAAGCCACTAAAACCCCTGCCAACACTAGGGTCAATCCGGCTACGCCGAACGCGGTTAAAAAAAGACGTGTACGGAGCTTCATTGTGAACTGGTTTCGGACTTTACCAACTTGTAGCCGAATTGCTTAACTGTGACTAAAGCGTGACTAAGCAGCGGCATTTTTTCGCGAAGGTGCCGTACATGCACATCGACGGTACGAGTTCCGCCCGTGTATTTATATCCCCATACATCAGTCAGTAGAACATCTCGAGACAACACTCGCCCTTGGTGCTCGGCAAAATACTTCAGCAGCAAAAATTCTTTCGCCGTCAAACGAACTTCGCAGCCATCGAGCGTAACGTGATGACTTTCGACATCTATTTGAATAGGACCTATTTTAAGCAACACATTTGACACAGTGTTTCGGTTCGCACGACGTAAAACCGCACCCACACGTGATACCAGCTCTTTCGGGCTAAATGGCTTCGTAACGTAGTCATCCGCTCCTAATTCAAGCCCAATAATACGGTCTGTTTCTTCCGTCTTAGCCGTGACGATAATGATTGGAACATCGCAAGAACGAGCATCGGCTCGAACCGCACGACATATATCTAGACCATTCTGACCCGGCAACATCAGGTCAAGAATGATTAGACTAGGCGGCTTCTCCTGAACCTGCGAAAGAACTTTGTCTCCGGTGTGCACAACCTCTGACACATAACCTGCCGTGCCTAAATGATGGGCAATCAACGCAGCGATATCCTGATCATCCTCAACCACCAGAATTCGACCGACGCTCGAATCAACTGACAGTAAAATTTTCCTTCCGCTGATGTCGAATATCACGACCAGAAACCATAAAAATCACTTCTTCGGCAATACTAGCGGCGTGATCAGAAATTTGTCCGACGTAACGTGAGATCAACAGCAAGTCGAGCGCCGGCTCAATGGTCTCTGATTTTTCAAGCATAGCGCCGACCAAGTCACGGCGAACATTGACCTGAAGATCATCGACCAACGCATCACGGGCAACGACTTCTGTTCCCAGGGACGTACTATGGCGAACATACGAGTTCAATGAGTCACGCAACATTGACTGAGACAAATCAGCCATCCGTGGAATATCGATCAATGGTTTCACTGGAGGATGTTGAAGATAGCGAAGTGTCGATTCTGAAATCTTGACCGCTACATCTCCGATCCGCTCCAAATCATTGTTTATCTTGACACCAGAAATAACGATACGGACGTCTTCCTGGCTCGGAAGATTGCTAGCGATTAAATCAAAGCAAAGTTTGTCAATTTCGATATGGAGGCTATTAATTGACCCGTCTCCAAAAAGGGTCTTCTCGGCTAAATCAATATCTCGATCGACCAGTGAACGAACGGCCGAACGAACCTGTTCTTCGACCTCGCCACCCATCGCCAGTAGGCGTTCTTTGAGCAACGCCAGTTGCGATTGAAAATCTGCAGTGCTTTGCAGATTTCTATCCAAATTTATAACTCCTCAACGGTCACCTTACCGGACCTCTAAATGGTACCGCAGGGACCCTTTGCCAGCAACCAATGATGCCTATCGGTGATTTAACAAAAGGACCTGCAGCAAAACAAGAGCGCCCGCCCAGAACCAACCACCTCAAAGGTTATGCCATCCATCACTACGTAATGCATGCCTGATCAAGCCAGCGATGTCGTAATCATCTTCGACAACCAGCAGCCACTTCAGAATATTGTTGTCATGTTGTCACCAGAGTCGCTTAGGGTCGACACCAGACCAAATTCAGCAATGGGATATTGCTAACGCGTGACAGAAAAGTAAATTGTGAGTTAAGCGGAATTGCGAGACTCTTTAAAGCAATAAAGAATCCGTTGCAACAGTTGAAGCACCTGGAATGGGTCTCGTACACGATAACGGGCATCGGTCTGCCGGTCCTCAGTTCCGACTACAATGCCTATTCCCGTGCCGGATAGAAAATTGAGAGCATTTTCGTCAGTCTCGTCATCTCCAATATAAATAGCGCCAGACGAGAACTTTGACGTCGCCTCCAACATCCACGCAACCGCGCTCCCCTTGTGCCAGTCAATATCTGGCCGAAGTTCGTGCAACATTTTCCCGCCTTCACGTCTAAGTTTCGGATAACGCGTGAGCACGTCTGTCACAGCCTGCTCCACCCGAGAAATATCACGCGGGTCGACAAGACGATAATGTGCGGACAAACTGTACCGTTTCCTCTCAACAATCACTCCTTCGATTCCATCCAATTGATGCCTTAGACGACTTTCAGCCACTTCCAGTAACGGCAACCACTCAGCAGCCACTTCATAGCGAAGTCCACTCCCCACGGGACCCTGAATATCAAGTCCGTGACAACCGACATAACCAATTTGATCGAGTCTAATAAATTCTCTAGC
>CAZWKO010000031.1:756-13479 GCA_964634925.1 uncultured Vicinamibacteraceae bacterium | reverse complement strand
TCTTCTTATTGTTCGCTTTCCCCCAGCTGGAGAGCTGACAATTTTTTGCGGTTCTCTTGTTGGTGCTGGTCTCGGATTTCTTTGGTACAACTCTTATCCGGCCGATGTGTTTATGGGCGATGTCGGCTCGCTTGCACTGGGTGGCGCGCTGGGAACTGTTGCTCTCTTGATCAAGCAAGAGTTGCTATTGCCGATTGTAGGCGCAGTATTTCTTATTGAAATGATCTCGGTTGTTGTTCAAGTCGGCTCATTTAAGTTAACAGGGCAACGAGTGTTCAAGATGGCACCGATACACCATCACTTTGAATTAGTTGGATGGAGCGAGCCAAAGATTATTAGTCGCTTCTTGATCGCAGCGATTGTTTTTGCGCTGTTTAGTTTGGCGACTCTCAAATTGAGATGAGTGAATTTTCTGTGTCCGGTTCGAATGTTGTTGTCATGGGTGCTGCGCGTAGCGGTGCTGCTGCTGCCAAGTTGCTCGTGCGTCGTGGAGCACGCGTGACGCTTAGTGATCAATTGACAACAGTTGAAAATGTTGACGAATTGCGAGCGAATGATATTGAACTCGAACTTGGCGGTCATCGTATGGAAACTCTACAGGCCGCCGATCTGATCGTTCTAAGCCCAGGAGTGTCTCCCCATCAAGCAGTTGTTAAAACGGCGAGACGTCGTCGAATACCGATGATTAGTGAGATTGAACTTGCGGCACGTTGGTTGCGTGGTCGGATTGTTGCAGTGACAGGAACAAAGGGTAAATCAACAACGACAGTACTGACTGGACGTATGTTTACCGAAGGGGGGAGAAATGTTGTTGTCGGTGGAAACATTGGTACTGCACTGAGTAGTCAAGTTGAAGAATCGAGGCCTGATGTCGTTCATGTTGTTGAAGTGAGCAGTTTTCAATTGGAATTTATTGACACATTTAGACCTTGGATCGCTGTTTGCCTCAATCTCTCTCCAGATCATCTTGACCGCCACGAAAGTTTTAATGCTTACGTTGAAGCTAAAGCTCGAATTTTTGCTAATCAGACGGAAGATGACGCAATGGTCATTAACGCCGACGATTCTCGTGTACTTGAAATTGCTTGCCATGGTCGTGCGCAGCGTTTTCTGTTTTCCATCAAGTCTGCTCCGAATGACGGGATTGGCGTGGTTGACAACGCAATCATACGCCGATCAGGTGATGGAGTTCAGCGGCTAGTGCCTCTTTCTGCTGTGCAGGTACCTGGACAGCATTTACTTAGTGACATCGTTGCTGCTACTGCTGTTGGAGCTATTGCCGAAGTCGATGCTGAATCAATGACACGTGCAGTAGGAATGTTTACGGGTCTTGAGCATACGCTTGAGTTTGTTCGAGAGGTCGATGGTGTTCGCTACATCAACGATTCTAAAGCTACCAATATGGTCGCTGCACGTAAGGCGATTGAATGTTTTGGGGCAGGCTTGGTTGTCATACTAGGCGGTCGGTTTAAAGGAGGGGCTTTCGAGGACCTTTGTCCAGGGCTTCTCGATCGAAAAGCTTTTGTAGTCGCGATTGGTGAGGCTAGCAGCAAGATCCGGAAAAGTCTCACACCAACTATCGATGTTCGAGACGCTAAAACTTTAGTGCAGGCTGTTGAGATTGCTGCGACTTTAGCACCAAAAGGTGGCACTGTGCTGCTGGCACCTGCCTGCGCCAGCCTTGACATGTTTCGTAACTACGCTGCTCGAGGGGAAGAATTTAAGCGAGCGGTGAAAATGCTCGCTGAGCGGTCCAGTCTTGATAGGGATCAGTAAGGGCAAATGGTTGCCATTTGATGAGAAGTGTTGTGGTTGCTTGTGAAAAGTAAGCGGTGATCAGTCATCAGTCGGACCGCGCGGTGGAGAACTGGCCGCTGGGAACGCAGGCTGCCTCGGTCTGTGAGGTTTGTGTCTTCACCCTAGTCCGACTGATGACCGTTGACCGCTTAGGACGGCGTGTATTGATTGTATCGGTTGAGTCACCTAAAACCTTTAGGTAGGGAGACTGTCAAGAACGGCGAGTATGGCTCGAAAACTGAAAACGGACAAGCTTTTGTTTTGGGCGACACTCGTCCTGCTCGGTTGCAGTGTCGTAATGGTCTACAGTGCGTCCGCCGAGCTCGCACAGGACCAGCGTCAAGTCTCTTATTACTATTTACTACGACAGTTATTGTGGGCGGTTTTCGGCTGCCTTCTTCTGTCCGGTGTGATGCAAGTTGACTATCGGTTACTTAAGAAGTCGACCGTTATGTGGCCTAGCTTAATTCTTACAGGTATTGCACTCGTGGCAGTTTTATTCTCGCAAGAGGTTAATGGAACTCGACGCTGGTTCAACCTTGGGCCATTTGGGATTCAGCCGTCTGAGTTGGCGAAGATTTCTATGATTGTTTTTACTGCCGCGGTTCTTGAAAGAAGGATGGATCGCATTAACGAACCGTCGTATTCACTCCTTCCAGTAGGGATTGCTACTGGTGTTGTTACGGGTTTGATTTTATTGCAACCTGATTTTGGTACCGCAGTTACGGTACTCGTTATTGTAGCGGCGATGATCTTTACAGCTGGAATCAGCTACCGGTACATCATTTCAAGTGCGCTGGTGTTCTTGCCAGTACTTGCAGCTATTCTTTGGGCCGCACCGTATCGTCGTGAAAGGATACTCGCTTTTTTGGATCCATGGGCAGACCCGATCGGTGGAGGCTATCAACTAATCCAGTCGCTGATTGCTGTTGGAACAGGCGGTGTGTTCGGCCGAGGATTGATGGAGGGAGTTCAAAAACTTGGCTACCTTCCTTACCCGTATACGGACTTTATTTACGCGGTAATTGCTGAAGAGACAGGTCTGATCGGAGCAACCATCATTCTACTTTGCTTCGTGGTGGTTATTTGGCGTGGGCTTCATGTGACTCGGCATGCGCCAGACCGGTTTGGTGCTTTCCTCGCTTTGGGACTGACAATCATGATTGCTCTTCAGGCCTATATCAACATCAGTGTGGTTCTCGGCTTATTGCCGACGAAGGGAATCCCTCTACCTTTTGTTAGTTCAGGCGGATCGTCGCTGTTGATCAGTTTACTTGGCATGGGAATGTTGCTGAATGTTTCACAATACGCGTCGGCTGAAACATGACATGGATGAAGTTTAGACAACCGGTAGTTATTTCTGGGTTGTCGGTGTTGATTGGAGCAGATGGCACTGAGAGTACTTTTTGCGGGCGGAGGAACCGGTGGACACCTGTTCCCAGGGATCGCGGTTGCGCGAGCGTTGGTCAACCGTTATCCAGACGCAGATATTGTTTTTGCTGGAACAGGGCGAGGGGTCGAAGCAAAGGCTGTGGTGAGCGAAGGTTTTGTTTTCAAGCGAGTCCGCAGCGCAGGATTCGTTGGCAAGTCAATGGTTGGGAGGCTCTATGCCTTGGTTTTAGCGCCGGTCACATTGTTGGATACGGCACGTACTTTGCTTCAAGCCAAGCCAGATTTAGTAGTCGGCTTAGGGGGCTACAGTGCTGGTCCTGTGGTTCTGCTTGCGGCTTTGACTGGAAAGACAACGATGTTGCTTGAACAAAATGTGGTGCCGGGCGTCACGAATCGTTTGCTGGCTTCTTTTGTGCGGGCAGCAGCGGTTTCGTATGAAGACACAGCGACTTTTTTTGGAGACAAGGCTTTTGTTAGTGGGAATCCAGTTCGACAAGGGTTTTTTAGCAACTCAGATTTCCAACTGAATAAATCGCGTCGACCACATGTCCTAGTGGTCGGCGGGTCTCAGGGTGCACATGCTATTAACGAGGCGATGATGGCGGCGGCTCCGATAATTGCGCAAGTATCAGGAGGTGTTGAGATTACTCATCAGACTGGATCAGCAGATGTTGACATGGTACGGGAGGCTTACTGCCGTGCAGGTATTGACGCGCAAGTTGAATGTTTTTTTGACCTGATGGACAAGGAAATGCATGTGGCTGATCTTGTTGTGTGTAGGGCCGGTGCGACGACACTTGCCGAAGTGGCAGCTGCTGGGCGACCGTCATTGATCGTGCCATTTCCACATGCAGCGTATGACCATCAGCGAAGTAATGCGAAGGCAATGGTAGATGCTGGGTCGGCGGAGCTAATAGATGAAATAGACCTCAGCGCATGCTTCGCAAATAGGTTGTTGGATTTGATTGGGGATCGCGAGCGGCTGCAGACGATGTCAAGAGCTGCCTTTCGTCTTGCACGGCCGAATGCGGCGGAAAAAATAGTGGAGCGAGTCGCTGAATTGCTAGATCTTTCGACTTCTTAAAGTGGGACGAAAGTGTGCTTAAAAAAGTCAAACGTGTCCACATGGTTGGAATCGGCGGGATTGGAATGAGTGGGATTGCGCAGCTTCTACATACGTTGGGTTATGAGGTAACTGGTTCGGACCTCGTATTGTCACAGTCCGTTCAGCGCTTGCAGAACGTAGGAATCAAAGTGCATGAAGGGCATGATTCTAGTTATCTCGATGCACCTGACCTCGTTGTGGTCTCGTCGGCCGGGAAACAATCCGGAAGTGATTGAGGCAATGCGGAGGCATATACCGACTTTTGGGCGAGGTGAGATGTTGGCGGAGCTTGCACTGCTTAAGCAGTCTGTCGCGGTAGCTGGATCGCACGGTAAAACCACGACTGCTTCAATGGTCGCTTTTTTGTTAGAAGTAGCTGGCTTTGATCCGACGGCTGTAATCGGCGGGGTAGTGCGATCATTTCGTGGCAATATCAGACATGGAGATGGAGCTTTCATTGTTTTAGAGGCTGATGAAAGCGACGGGTCATTTCTTCATCTCAAACCTGACGTAGCTGTTCTGACTAATATCGATCATGAGCATCTTGATGCCTATAACGGTTTTGATGGACTTGTGGGCGCCTTTGAAAAGTTTGCGAATCGTGTGCCTGACACGGGTCGTGTTGTTGTCTGTGCTGACGACCCGGTATTAGCAGACATGGCAAAACGTTTAGCAGGTCGAACATTGACCTACGGTATTGACAATACATCTGCGTCAATCCGTGCCCACAATATTGTTCTTGAATCCGATGGCTCGAGTAGCCAGGTAACGCTTTCTTTAGGTAAGGTGACGAAAGAGATAACGCTTCGTTTGAATGTGCCAGGACAACACAATGTAAGTAACGCTTTGGCTGCGATTGCTACAGCAACTTGCCTTGGCATTGGCACCGAGACGATAGTTAATGCTTTGGAAGGTTTTACTGGTGTCGAAAGACGATTTCAACGCTATCGTACGTCGAATAACATTGATGTCGTCGATGACTATGCTCATCACCCCACAGAGATTGCTGCTGTAATCGATACGGCGAGATTGAGTTGTCCTCAACGTCTGGTCGTGTTGTTTCAGCCACACCGTTATACCAGAACTGTTCGATTGCTCACTCGTTTTGGTGAGACACTTGCCAGTGCAGACGAAGTACTACTCACCAATGTGTACGCAGCAAGTGAATCTCAAATCGAAGGTGCTGATGCCTTTGCGATAGCTGCTGAGATAAAGAGGTTTACTTCAATACCAGTGCATGTGATTGACAGTGTGGACCTTGCTGTTGAGCGTGCAGTTGCGTGTGTTGGTTGTGGCGACATGCTCGTCGTGTTGGGGGCGGGTTCCATTAGTAAAGTCGCAAAAAGAGTGGTCGATGCTATTGAACAAAGGCGATGGTCATGACAGTACACATTCGTCCTGACAAGCGATTTCATCGAGCCCACTTAAAACCGGATCGCCGACGTCAAGGCGGATCGCATTTAAAGACGGTTTTTCGCATTATCGCGCTTGCTGTCATGGCATTTGGATGCTCGTATTGGTTATTTGAAACCGTTCGAAAGGCATCATTTTTCAGCATCGAAACAATTACTGTTAAAGGAAATAACCGGCTTTCGGCCGGCGAGGTCGTCACGTTGGTAGAGTCATTGAATGGTCAGAACATTTTTCTCGCTGACCTCGATGAGACACGGCGCCATTTGCGTGCTGCCGGCTGGATCGAAGATGTGAGGTTGAGGAGAGTCCTTCCATCAACTGTCGAAATTATGGTCGACGAGCGTGAGCCGGTTGGACTTGGACGTTTCGGTGCGGTGTTGTACCTCATTGATTCAGATGGTTTGGTTATTGACGAATTTACACCTAGATTCAGAGATTTAGACTTACCAATAATTGATGGTTTGTCGGTTGGTCGAAATGATGGTGATAGAGACATCGATAAGCGGAGAGTCGCATTGGCAACCCAATTACTCTCGGATATCGGACGTCATGCACCCAGATTATCTGATCAGTTGTCCCAAGTGGATGTTGCCGATCCCCATGATGCTGTGGTCTTACTTACCGGAGACCCAGTTTTTATCCATCTCGGAGAAGAGCAGTTTGCAGAACGATTACAAACATATGAGGAATTAAAGCCGTCTCTTAATGCGCGAGTGCGCGAAGTGGATTATGTGGACTTAAGGTTTGATGGGCGAATCTACGTGAGTCCGCTCGTTAAAGAGTGATTATTTATGGCGAAAGATTCTAAATAAATGAGAGTGAGCTGAGCGTAGTGCGTGTGTATCGAGACAAAGATGGCGAAAGCTGTTATCGGAGGAAGAGTGGCGCGTAACGAACAATACATTGTCGGGCTTGATGTTGGTAGTTCGAAGGTGACCGCCATCGTCGGCGAAGCGATGGAGGATGGAAGCCTGGAAATTGTTGGAACGGGCTTGGCTGATTCAAAAGGTATTCGTCGTGGTGCGATCGTCAATTTAGAGGATGCTGTCGACTGTATTAAACGAGCGCTTGATGACGCTGAATTAATGGCTGGGGTCGACATCGATTCTGTTCACTTGGGATTGTCTGGTGGGCATACACGACCATTAAATAGTCGAGGTGTCGTTGCGGTTTCTGGCGCGCATCGTGAGATCACTATAGAAGACGTCCGGCGAGCAATTGATGCTGCGAAGGCTCCACAAGTACCGAGTGGGTATGAGGTTTTACACGTGTTGCCGCAGGATTTTGTCGTCGACGAACAAGAACAGATTATTGCACCAGTTGGCATGACGGGATCTCGCCTTGAGGTTCAAACGCATATTGTGTTTAGCAAGCAGTCGACTAGTGAAAATGTTGTGGCAAGTGTCAACCGCGCCGGGGTTACAGTGGTTGATACAGTGCTTGAGCAACTTGCAGCAGCGGAAGCAGTGCTAACACCGGACGAAAAAGAGTTGGGCGTTGCGATTGTCGATGTGGGGCATGGGATAACCAATTACGCGATCTATGAGCGTGGGAGTTTGTGGCATACCGGTGCAGTAATGCAGGGTGGTGAAATTTTTACAAAAGAGCTTGCAGTTGGGCTTCGCACTCCGATTGCAGATGCAGAGAGGACTAAGCGTCGCGATGGTTGCGCGTTCACAAATTTAGTTAAAGAAGATCAGACCATTGAAGTTGCGAGTGTCGGTGGTAGGCAGCCGAGGAGGATAAGCCGGAAACTTGTTGCTGATATTTTGCAGCCACTAGCAGAAGAAATCTTTCATAGATTATCAGATGAAATCAGGAGTGCGGGTTTTGAACGCTCTCTCAATGCCGGCATTGTATTAACTGGTGGTGGGTCGGCGCTTGAAGGAATGGCAGAGATTGCTGAGCAGATTTTTGATTTGCCTGTTCGGAAGGGAAGTCCACTTGGTGTGGGGGGGTTAATTGACCATATTGACAACCCTGCTTTTTCGACGGCAGTTGGGCTTGCCATGTATGCCCATCGCATTCATGTAATTGATAAAGAGAATGCTCCAGTTAAAGTAATGGATCGTGTGCGGAATATTTTTAGGTCATTCGTATCGTATGCCTAGTGCAGCGTAACGGCGAGGAGGATAGGTATGTCGGAATCCAACGAAATGATTGGTGCTGTGGGTTTAGGTGTCGACAGAGATATGCGGATAGAGCTTGGCGAAGACCTCCAGCCGGGCGCACGAATTAAAGTAATTGGCGTTGGGGGTGGCGGTAGCAATGCAGTAAACAGGATGGTTGCGTCCGGTTTAAGTGGAGTGGAATTTATCGTTGCTAATACCGACGCTCAGGCACTGGCGGCTAACGCTGCTCCCCGCAGGTTGCAGATTGGTGAGAAGCTAACCAAAGGACTCGGTGCAGGTGCTGACCCAACTATTGGTCGGCAGGCAGCACTAGAAGATACTGAGGAAATAATTAGTGCACTCGATGGCGCTGACATGGTTTTTGTTACAACAGGGTTGGGCGGTGGAACTGGTACAGGGGCAGCACCGGTAATTGCGGGACTTGCTAGTGAACTTGGCGCTTTAACAGTGGCGGTGGTAACGAAACCATTTAAATTTGAGGGTAAGCGAAGGGCACAGCAGGCCGAGCTTGGACTTCAAGACCTTCGGAAGGCAGTAGATACAGTTATTGCGATACCTAACGACAAATTACTGGAGACAGTTGAAGTAAATACGAACATGAATGACGCCTTTGCGGTTGCTGACGACGTTTTGCATCAAGCGATTCATGGGATATCTAATCTTATTCACGTTCCCGGCCAGATCAACCTTGATTTTGCCGATGTTAAGGCGATCATGTCTGGTATGGGCATGGCAATCATGGGGACGGGTTATGCAGAAGGAGAGAATAGAGGTGTTGAAGCGGCTAAATTAGCGATTTCGAGTCCTTTACTTGAAGAAGCGAATGTTGAAGGTGCTCATGGTGTAATTCTTCATGTGACTGGAGGCCCAGATCTTGGATTACACGAGGTTGACCAGGCCGCCACAGTCATTCAAGAAGCCGCGCACGAAGACGCAAATTTTATTTTTGGTTCAGTTGTTGATCCTGATATGACCGGTCGAGTGAAAATTACCGTCATTGCAACAGGTTTTGATGAAGTTGGTTCGCGCCGTGCACAGGAAAAAGCATTATCGGCCACCGTCGATACACCGGTTGACTTAAAGAATTACTCCGGTTGGAAGCAAGAAGAGTCTGTTGCGTCAGACTCAGTATCTGCAAATGGCAGTCGTGGTATTGCTATCTCACGTCGACCGCTTATAGAACTTCCATTGTCTGTTGATACTACCGGCTCAGACGCTAGTGTTGATCCTGATGTCGATATAGAAGTGAGTCAGGACGAGGAGGCAGAAGATGTCCCGGTCTTTATGCGGAGGCATGTGGAATGAGTTGCGTGTACTTCAGAACAACGTACAGTTGTATTAGGGGCAGTGCAGAAGTGATACGTGTGCCATTCCAATGGTTGCAGTGTGCGTGATACTTAATAGTGCATCCGTAACACCGAGTTTGTCCGCTCGAATTTTTGCTCCGCCGGTAAATTTAAGTGTTGGCGGTCCTGGTGCAGCCCGAATAACCTCAATGTCTTTCCAAAGTACGCCATTCCCTCGTCCTGTCCCAAGTGCTTTCATCGTGGCTTCTTTTGCCGAAAAACGTCCGGTGAAGTGTTGTGCAGAAAATCTTCGGCGCTGGCAGTAGTCGATTTCGGCATTCGTGAATATCCGTGTCGTAAAACGGTTGCCATACCGTCGTATTAAATCTTCAACTCGACCAACGTCCTCGACATCGATTCCTACACTGAGAACGGAAGGCGCTGATGGATTAGCGAAAGAATGGATTGGTTTTGCCTTATGTTCAGAGCTGGTGGCCTCGTCCATGGCCACGTTTGCGAGTTTATCTGCTCTCTGATTCAGTTCGCGGGGGATGTGCTCGTATTTAACGTTTGTTAAGCAAGCTTCAAGGTTTTTGGCTTGAATATGTAGCTTCCGAAGTTGAGGGTGTTTTACCTTATATTCTCCGCACATTTGTCGAATCAAAAGCTGCGAGTCGGAGCGTATGCTTACGTCGCGATATTGACGTTTAACGAAATATTCGAGCGCAGCGATGAGTCCACGGTATTCAGCATTGTTATTAGTTGCGATACCGATGGAGCCGGTGAGTTCGTCGATGATTGTTCCCTCGCTCGTCTCAATACTTACGCCGTAACCGGCAGGGCCAGGATTGCCTCTGGATCCACCATCGATGTACGCGATGATCGGAAGATTCATGTCGTAGCAAGTATTAGGCTGGACTTGTGGATGTGGCGGATTCCAGACGGGAGTATAGAATCCGCTGGCAGCTTTCACATTGAATAAGAGAGGAGTTCCGTCTAACCTCGTTATAAAGTTGTGGTCGAAGACGTACTAAACACTCAGAACATCTCCCGTCTCGTGCTTCTCCAACAGCGATCCCCTTACGTCCTCGAGACAGTGTTTCGAATAGTGCCATAGCAGGTGAAGGTATTTCGGCGACTAGCGCTAAACGATCAGTGGTGTGTTGATCGACTTGGGTCTGTAGTTTGCTTCGTTCTTTATCTAATTGTTCACGTTCTTTCGAGACTTCAGCCTGTTCATCTTTAACAGCATTCTTTGCGATCGCTAACTCATCTGCAAGTTCGTCGCTTTGAAGCATGCGTTCGAGGATCTGCTCTTCAAGGTTTTGTATTTCATTTTCGGCAGTTGAGATTTCTGATTGAATTGCCCAAAGTTCTTTATTGGTCTTGACGTCCATGGACTGTTCTTTAAATCGAGTCAATCTTGTTTGTATTTGTGCAACAGATTTTTCTAGTTCTTGTCGTTCTGATTTTTGTTTTGTAATTCGTTGTTCCACGTTTTCTAGAATAGATGTCTGTTCGTTGATGCGAGCATCAAGCTCAGCACTTATTGAGGGATATTGTTCGATTGAGAGCCGTGCTGTGGCGACGGTGTTGTCAAGTTCTTGAAGACGAATGAGACGTTCGAGTTCAGCTAGCATAGATTAAGAAATAAAAAAGCCCCGCTTAAGCGAGGCTTTAGGTTTAAGCATGAAGTGCAGTCGTTCTGCACTGAAAAAATTGGTGGGCCCACCAGGATTCGAACCTGGGACAGACCGGTTATGAGCCGGCGGCTCTGACCGCTGAGCTATGGGCCCGAAAACCGTCATTAACTGCCGCCCTCCAGGAAAGTTCGTAGCTTGCGGCTTCGTGTTGGGTGCCGTAATTTCCGCAGAGCCTTGGCTTCGATCTGACGGATTCGCTCACGGGTGACTGCAAAGTCTTGACCGACTTCTTCTAAGGTGTGCTCACTATCATCGTTTACACCGAACCTCATTTTAATTACCTTTTCTTCCCGAGGTGTTAACGACTTTAGAACTGCGTCTGTCTGTTCTTTTAGATTAAGACTAATGAGTGCGTCTGCAGGGGATACGACTTTGGTATCTTTGATGAAATCTCCAAGGTGGCTGTCTTCTTCTTCGCCCACGGGTGTTTCAAGTGAGATCGGTTCCTGTGCGATCTTTAGAACTTTTCGAACTTTTCCTTCGGGTAGGTCCATTCGACTCGCAATTTCCGCAAAAGTAGGTTCGCGGCCAAATTCTTGGACGAGGGCACGGGAAGTTCGAAGTAATTTATTGATTGTCTCGATCATGTGGACGGGGATACGGATTGTCCGAGCTTGGTCGGCGATTGCCCGTGTAATGGCTTGACGTATCCACCAAGTTGCGTACGTTGAGAATTTATAGCCACGTCGATATTCAAATTTATCGACTGCCTTCATTAGGCCGATGTTTCCTTCTTGAATTAAATCAAGGAACTGAAGGCCACGATTCGTATATTTTTTTGCGATCGAAACGACGAGGCGCAGGTTGGCCTCCACGAGTTCTTTTTTTGCTTGCTCTGCCTGAGCTTCACCATGCTTCATCACTTCCAACATGTGTCCAAGAGCATCAGGGGTTTCTTGCATTTCTTCGATACGATGCCTGAGTTCTGAGCGTAGCTGGCGTAATCTTCGCACCAAGGATTTGTGATCCTCATCTTTGATTTTGGCACGTCTTATTTTTGATTTGAGTTTCCGGTCAAGCAAGCCAATTTCCTTCTGAGATCGCTGGAATGTATCTACCGAAGACCAGATATCTTCTATTAGATGCTGCTTGACCTGTTCTGTGAATTCTACTTGTCGAATAAGTTGCGATAGTTCTACCTGGGACCGAAGTGCCTTCCATCTATACTGCCGGTAACGGCGCTTGTCTCGTTTTGGGATGCTATCGAGTTTTGCTTCTTTTTTTTGCGCTTCAAGGCGAGCTTTACGAATAGCGTCAATTTGTTTCAGCACCTCATGTCCGCGCACCTTGAGTCGCGCGTCCGTCACTTCATCTTCGTGAAAGACAATTAACTCTCTGATGGTCCTGTGCCCGTCTTTTAATTGGTCGCCAAGTCGAATGATCGTACTTGCTACGGTCGGTGTCCTCGAGATCACTTTTAGAACTTTTTGTTTGCCTCGTTCGATTCGTTTGGCAATTTCTACTTCGCCTTCTTTTGTTAGCAGCGGGACGGTACCCATTTCGCGAAGGTACATTCGAACTGGGTCACTTGTTTTCTCAAGTAAAGTTGGTTGGACGTCAACTTCAGATTCTTCAGTTGCTTTTTCAAGGCGTTTTTTTTCTTTGTATTTGTCTTCAGAATCAAGAACTTCAATGCCAAGACTTCCAAATATTGAAAACAGTTCGTCAATTTCTTCAGAAGACGTAGCTGCTGTTGGCAGGAGGTCGTTTATTTCGTCAAAGAGGAGGAAGCCACGTTCTTTGCCAACAATGATGAGCTGCTGAACCTCGTCGTACTTTTCTTCGAGTGAGAGCTGCTTGGTTGGCATTGTGTCACTCCGTCCGGAAGGCTTTGCCTCGTGAATTCATGTAACGCAAGTTGTGCACTTTATCTCTTTGCATTGCAGATTGTATAT
>CAZWKO010000031.1:0-746 GCA_964634925.1 uncultured Vicinamibacteraceae bacterium | reverse complement strand
ATCCCGCTGCCGAATCGTGCATGGATGTTCATCTTAATAGTTCATCGAGTCGTTTAGTGAGGTCACGTTTTTTTTCTAGAAGTGCATCGATATTGCTCAGATTGGCTGCGGATGGATCGTTGCGTTGCGCATGGTCGATTGCTTGCTGCAAGGCCGCCCGTTCACGTTTGTACCGTAGTTCTCGTAAGTTCACGGCGCAATCTTCTACTTTAGCGGGTTTTACTGGATCCTGAATAATCTTTTTTATGAGAGATTGTTCCTCAGGGTTAAGTCTTTCGAGTAGTGTGTCAGGAACTTGTTCTGGCGGGACGTCCACGAGTGTTCGGGCGAGCGAAAGAATCGGTTCAGCTTCGAGGGTTTCAAAATCATCGGATTCCAACCCAGAGAGAACAGATAAAGCGTCGCTGGTGTTGTGAAAAATCGCCCAAATAATACCTCTTTCTGCTGGGCAAATTTCTGATCGCATTACCTGGACTTCGGGAGGAACTTCTGTGCGTTTAGCGATAGCTGCCTTCCTGATTTCCGATCGGACAACATCCTCCATAACATTTGCTCGGTGAGCAAGGCGGTCGGCAAAATGGTCGCGCGAAGCGGGATCAGGGATGCGTGCAGCGACAGCGAGCATGTCAGCGAGGAAGTCCCGTTGATCTTTTTCATGCGAGAGGTTTCTTCCACTGATCGCTTGGTCGAGAACATACTCGAGATACGGCTGAGAGTTTTTGAGTTTGAGTTCATAGTTGTTTGCG
>CAZWKO010000030.1:0-14065 GCA_964634925.1 uncultured Vicinamibacteraceae bacterium | reverse complement strand
AGGATTGCGTTCTCTCTATTGTACAGGCGCGTATCTTTTGGATACGACAACCAGTTTTCTGGGTGAAGCCAAACGGCGAAATTTCTTGCAGGTTGCAGCCAGAATGGCCCTACGGAAACATGGGAGCAATCGGGAGAACCGCAACTAGCGAAAACGACCAGTGGCTCGCGTCCTCCAGATAGCGGACGTTGTCATGAATGTCACCAGCCTGAAGTAATCCGGTTGCCACGTAATCGAGAGAACCTTCAAGTTCGACATTTTTCAACCAGTTGCCCTCCGGAAGCCACTTGAAAATCAGGAAGGCCGTATCCAGTTCAAAATTGAGCTTGTGGGTATACGCGCTTCGGTCGGAGGGGCGTTCTGCGGGACTGAATTTATCAACAATATCAAAGTGACTTTCGATCCACCCGCCCGTTTGTCGTGCTGTTAACCAATCAAGGTTAAGTTCCAGTTCAAACTCAAGTCCATTGTCGCGAAACACAGCACCATTGAGGTCGGACTGTGCAACACCCGTAAACGGATTCCTATCCGATTCCCCGAGTGGGGAAAAGATCGTTTCAAGTGTGATTCCTACTCGAGGAATTTCAGTCGGAATGCCAAGAGCAAGCACCATCTCAAAAGCTGACTCGCGGGGCTGGAGACGACTCGACTCGTCGGTCGCCTCCGCGTTAAGTGGTTCGACGCGTGCGCGACCGAACACATTCTCAAAAGTAACGTTCGGTTCTACCTTGAATTCGGGTACGCAAAGAAGAGCGCACCGGGAATTGTCAGCTGTCTGGGCTGACGCTGCGGACACCGCCGCAAATAAGCCGGTGACAACCAACACGACCAGTCGCATGTTTAAATGACCAGAAATAACCGACATCAGACAACCAGTTATACACTGGAGACTCATGTCGGTGTCTCAAGCCACATCGGTGTTCGGTTTTTTGGTGGTCACGGCCGCCGTACTCAGCTCTGCATGCGCCGGACAGAACGCGCCGACACCTGACAGAGAAGCGAGTAACGCCTACACCGGTTCGAGTGCGTGTCGCGATTGTCACCTGGACATCTATACCCGCTGGCAAGAGACGTTGATGGCAAACGTTCTGCTCGACCCCCAAGAACGACCCGACGCGATCTTGGGAGACTTCGACACACCAAATCCATTAGTGACATTTCGGCCTGAAGACGTCGCCTTTACCTATGGCAGCAAGTGGAAACAGCGATACTTCACACAGCGTGGTGATGACCTATTTGTCTTTCCGGCGCAATGGGATGTCCAAAATCGAGAATGGCGACGCTACGGGGCACGACCCGGCACAGAATGGTGGGTGGAACATTACCCAGAGGACCAGATGCAACGACCAACGGGACCGCTCTGCGACGGGTGTCATTCGGTCAACTACGACACGAGCACCAAGACAGTCACGGAATGGAACGTGGGATGTGAAGCGTGTCACGGACCCGGTGAAACACACGTCCGTGACCCAATCGCCGAAACAGTAGTCAATCCCGCCCGACTCGACCATATCCGTGCCACTGACGTGTGTATTCAGTGTCATTCGCAAGGTATACCCCATGAGAATCCGATCGCCGGTCGGCATTACGACTGGCCAGTTGGCTTTACACCAGGCGATCGTCTCGATCAGGTGTGGGAGCTTGAGACACCGCACCTTGGAGAGGAAACTTTTACGCACTGGCCGGAAGGGTCCGCACACAAGAATCGCATGCAGGGAAACGACTACGTACAAAGCCAGATGTACGTCAAAGGCGTAACCTGCTCTGGCTGTCACGATGTGCATGGCACCGATTACGACGCAGATCTTCTGGCTCCGGGGAACGAAGTCTGTACGTCGTGCCATCAACCACAGCTACAAGCCGGTCCGGCCAACTCGTTAGAGATACATACGCAGCATGCAGCAGATAGCGACGGAAGTTCGTGTGTCGCGTGTCACATGCCGCAAATTGCACGAACGGTTGGCAATGTTAATGTGAGTAGTCATACGTTCAAGTTCATTTCACCACTGGATACGGAACGTTACGGGGTCCCAAACCCGTGCACATCCTGCCATACCGACGAAACCAATGAGTGGGCACTCGCCGAACTCCGAACGTGGCCGCATGTCTCTTCGTGGCGAGTGGCTCCCTAACCCATGACTCCGCTCCACCCACTTCTGACCCACATGCCTATTGGCCTCCTGGTAGCGGCCGCCTGCATAGACCTAGTGGCGCTGGCCATGCATCCTCAATCCACCTTCCGCCACGTCGCCACGTGGCTCTATTTGGCCGGAGCCGTCAGTCTCATAGCAACGTATTTCAGCGGACGAGCCGATGCCGAGACGATGCGCATTCCAGGCATGGCACACAGTGTGGTCAACGAACACTGGGAGTGGGCATTTCGGACGACGATTTACATGAACATCATCTCGGTATTACGGCTGGCAATAGTACGGTCCGGCCGACTCATCAACAGACGCCGGTGGGCACCTGTTATCGCTGCGGGCTTGATCGGAATCGTTTTGCTCTTTCAAACTGCAGAGCGTGGTGGACGTCTCGTCTACCAGTATGGTGTCGGTATTGTACAGATCGATTAAGTCCCCCGAACGCCATTTCGCCGTCGAAACACCGAACGATTTAAAACGGTGAGCTAGCCAAGACCTCCGAGAAACTCTAGGAGCAACTCACTGGTGATTTCGGCCTGTTCCTGCTGTACCCAGTGGCCTGCACCATCAACAAGGTGTACCGCACGCATATCGGTGCAAGCCACTTCCTGCATCCTCTCAAAGGAACCGGGGCTCTGGTAGGTACCCCAATCGCTTAGCCCACTAATAAACATGGACGGCTGATCGATCCTCCTGCCGGCATACAGTTCCCACTCTTCGGCCCCGATACCGCTACGGCCCATCCGGTAGCCGTTTAAACCGCCCTGAAAACTGGTACGTCCATATTCTTCGGTGTATACCTGCAGTGCCGAATCGGGCAACCAGGTATTGGCCGCAATTTCTGCGGCCGTCGGCATGAAGTCCGCCACCGTTTCTGCCATGCCCTGATTCAGCTGCATGATGTAGTAGTTCGGCATTTTCGCCCACTCTTCAGCCGTCCTGGCCGCAAGTCGATAGGGTCTATTCCCCTCCCAATCCGCACTCTTGAAATGGTAATAGCCCCGAAGAAAATCATGAAGACCCTGGGTTGCATGCCACATGTTTTCGTTGGCGCCCGGAGTCGTGTAATAGCGCTGGTAATGCTTTCGGGGGCGCGGCAATGCAGCTAACTCGTCGTAGATACTCGGGCGCTGGTCAGTACCGTCAGCGTCTGGCGGATCATTCACGGTATCGAAGGGGAGTGTCGGTGTGCCACCAAATGGCGCACTCATCATCACCACCGCCGGAAACACATCCGGGCGCGTTACTGCACACCTCGCGGCGAGCGGCGAACCAGCATCATGACCAATCACTGCAGCAACGGATCGATAGCCAAACGCCAGAACAAGACCCAGCGCATCGCGCACCTTGTTCAGACCACGAAATGGTGCAAGATCGGTGTCGTAATCTGGACTCCAGCCGGTCGTGCGACCATAGCCGCGAACATCGGGAGCAAACACGTGATAGCCAGCCTCGGCCAGTGGAACCATCACGTTTCTCCAACTGTAGGCCAATTCGGGAAAACCATGCAGCAACAACAAGGCCGGACGATTAGGTGTCTCGTACCCGGCCTCCAGCACATGCATGCGCAGTCCGTTTACGTTGTCGACAAATCGAGAGCGGACGCCCGTAGGTAGCCATTCTGAAGGGTACGGCTCTAAATCAACACCCGCCTCCGTCGGCTGAGCAGAGACTCCACGAGAAGTCAGTGAAACAGCCCCGAGTGAAGCAAGCCCAACTACAGGCACTGTCAACATAACGTCCCGGCGTGAAACTTTTTTCATCGCTTTAATCCTTACAGAAAACTCCGCGCTATCGATCTCGACTTCAATCTCAAAATCAGACTAACGTACTACAGTACCGAATTGTGCCTGTTACCATCATTTAGAGAGTCATCGGTGACACACAACCGAAGGTTGTAAGTTCGCCCTGTCCACGTTGGAAATAAATGGGGGTCACAGCGTGAAAAGTATCATTCCGGCAGTTACTTTAGGCTTGTTTTTTTCCGGACTCGGTCTCGACGCACAAGAACAGCGAGTACTCAGTCCAGCTGGTCATTCAGCGGTACAGGTGGGAGGCACCTACGATGTCCAGTATGGCTACGTGGGTGGCCAATGGATTGATATCTATTATGGTCGTCCAGTTAAGCGGGGCCGTGACTTATTTGGACCACCGGATTGGATTGAAATGCTCAATGACGGCGCAGACGTCTGGCGGGCCGGCGCCAACCAATCCACCCGCCTAGTGACAGAAATGCCACTCGTGATCGACGGCACGCGCGTCCCACCGGGTGAATATACGGTATTTATTCAGCTTTCCAACGAAGAGTGGTCTTTTATCATCTCAACATGGCCCGCCATGGAACGCTACGACTACGAGCGCAAAGACGCGCTGTTCGGAGCCTATGATTACACCCCTGACCGGGACGTCCTCCGAACAACAATGCAAGTCGATGAGTTGCCTCACGCGTTTGACCAGTTGTCATGGCAATTCATCGATATGAGTCAAAATGGTGGAACGCTCGCACTTTTTTGGGGCACCAAAATGGCCTCAATTCCATTTACTGTGGAAGAACAGTAAAATCCTGCGTCCAGCGTAAATTTTGTTCAAGCTAAATAAAAACCTCCTTCATTTATTAGAAACTAAAGACACATGTCCACTTCTGACTTCGCAACACTTAGTACAAGACTGATTGCAGCACTCAAACCCGTGGCCTCACCAATAGCAATTTCTTTTCACAGCCCCGGCAGTGCACCAGTCGCGACCCGACCAGAACCAAATTACCCTGAACCAAACGATCACGGACGAACAGGGCAGGTTCCAGCCGGGTGTGTTTTCTGGATACAGGGAACGGAGAAAACATTTTCGACTGAAGCCGCCGACCACGGCAACTGCAGTGTCGGGAGTTATACGCACGGTTTTATTACACTGGAAGAGGCTGCCACCAAAGACGATGTCGGTGCCGTCCTGGAATCCGGTTGGGTTGATGAAGCTGCCGTTCAGACGCTTCCACATGTCGCCGATAAGCCTGAATCGGTTGTGTATGGCCCCCTAGATGAAACCCCCGTAGCTCCGGACGTCGTCCTTCTTCGTATCAACGGACTCGGGCTCATGACGCTCAAGGATGCCTTCCCCGAAATGCCGGTCGAAGGTAAACCTCAGTGCCACATTGTGGCAATGGCCAAAGAACAACAAGTGATTGCAGCAAGCGTCGGTTGTGCACTAAGCCGCTCAAGAACCGGAATGCGATCCGAAGAAATGACTTGTGTAATTCCTGGAGCGAAATTAGAAGAAGCCGTAAACACTCTGGAAGCCACAGTCGGCCTTGACCGAGCCATGGCTAGCTATGCGTCCAGTGATGCAAAACGCTTTGTGGATTAGTTCGCCCCTGGGCTAGGCCAAAATACCGCGGATGGGGTGGCCGTCGACATCCGTAAGTCGGAAGTCGCGGCCACCAAAACGATAGGTCAGATTTGTGTAATCGAGCCCCAGCAGGTGGAGTACCGTCGCATGTAGGTCTCGCACCGTATGGGCATTTTCGACGACGCGGTAGCCGTATTCGTCGGTCTGACCATATATAAATCCTTTTTTAAGACCGCCTCCGGCCAACCACAAACTGAACCCCATCGGATTGTGGTCCCGTCCATTTGTTCCCTGGACGAAAGGCGTCCGTCCAAACTCCCCTGAAAACACAACGAGCGTCTCATCAAGCAGTCCACGCGATTTCAAATCCTTCACCAGTCCGGCTACAGGCTGGTCGACGGTAAGCGCATTCGCTGTGTGTCCCTCTTCGAGTTTGGTGTGCTGGTCCCAAGGGTTTGCCGCCTGACCCATACCATCTGTACCAACCATGGTGAGTTCCACAAACCGTACACCACGCTCAATCAAACGCCGGGCAACAAGACACTGTCGCCCATAGGCAACCGTCGATGCATTCGGCGAATCGAGTCCGTACAATGTTTTCGTTGCTTCCGTTTCCCTAGCAAGATCAACCAACTCCGGAACGGCTGTTTGCATCCGGTATGCGATCTCATAATTGTCAATCGCTGCCTCAACCTGGGCATGTCCGTTCGTTTGTTGAAGAAATCCATCATCTAAGTCATTGATGAAAGACAGTCGGCCGCGCTGCGACGCATCACTTTCGCTTGGTTGAACGTTGTGCAACGGCGAAGCATGTTCTGGATAAATAAGAGAACCCTGGTGGATAGCGGGCAGAAAACCATTACCGAAGACGTTGACGCCCCCGAGTGGAATCCCGCCACTTCCCAGCACAACAAATCCCGGAAGATTCTGGTTGTCCGACCCGAGGCCATACGTAATCCAGGCACCCATACTGGGGAACCCTGTAAAGGGCATTCCGCAATGGAAGTAAAAGTTTGCCTGAGCGTGTTCCATGAATGGCGCCGTCATGGAGCGCATAACGGTCAATTCATCCGCAATGCTTCCAACATGCGGAAAGAGGGCACTGACCGGAATACCGCTTTGTCCGTAATTTGTAAATTCCCATGGACTCGGCAAAATATTGCCGTCCTGATTAAACATGGTTCGCTCAGTCTGAAACGGCATGGGCTGGCCAGCCTCGGCTGCGAGCCTCGGTTTCGGATCGAACGAGTCAATGTGGGAGAGCCCTCCCGACATGTAGCAAAAAATGACGTTCTTAACTTTCGGTGCAAAGTCAGGCGCCTTCGGTGCCAATGGTCCTTCAGCAAGCGCCTGGGATACCCCCGCGTACGCTTTGTCGGCCATGAGAGCGGATAAGGCCAACCACCCGAAACCGGTAGAGGTCTGGCGCAACATCTCACGCCGAGTCAAAAACGGAATGGGCCCTGGGTGCTGGGTGGGGTCGTAAGACATCGCGCCTCGCTTACGGAATGAAAATGAATTCCTTCAGATTAAACAGACTATGAGCGACATCCTGCCACACGTGCGAACCGTACATAAGAAGGTCCGGAGACGTTTCATGGTCAGTAGCCACGGCACGCACGTACTCTGCAACCCGGGTCAGCTCTTCGTTCGTTGGTTCACGCGTTAAAGCTTTCACAAACATATGGGTAATTCGATTGTCAACCGACGTGGCTTCGCCTCCCGCGAGCCGCTGTCCCCATTCAGCGGCTTGACCGACCACGAACGGACTGTTCAGCAACGCCAACGACTGCGCCGGAACATTAGTTGCATCTCGTTGTCCTCGCGTGGTTGCGGGTTTCGGGAGATCAAAAACCTCCAGGAACGGATTATGCGCGTTTCGACGAATTTCCTGATAAATACTTCGTCGTCCATCACCATCGACTGGCCCGTTATTCGGGTCTCCCTCGGTCAGACCTCGCCGCGCTGCATAATGCACCGGCACAGACGGCCCATACATCGTTGTATCGAGACGCCCAGAAATCGACAACACGGCATCCCGAATTGCCTCGGCATCAAGTCGCCTGAGATTGGCATGTTGCAAAAATCGATTTGACGGATCAATTTCTGTCGATTCCGGCGAAGCGCTACTGCTTAACTGATAGGTATTAGTTAAAACCAGACGACGAATCAAACGTTTCACAGAGTAGTTGTCGTTTACAAATCCATCCGCAAGATAATCAAGAAGTTCAGGATGAGACGGACTATCGCCAAGACGACCAAAGTTATCAACCGTGCGAACAAGCCCATATCCAAACAAGTGTCTCCAGATACGATTCACTGCCACTCGGGATGTCAGTGGATTATCAGAAGCTGTTACAGCTTCGGCAAGATGCAATCGCACCTGCCCGGGGTCTGGATACCTCTCGTTGCTAACAGCCGTTAAATAGCCGCGTGGGACAACGTCCCCAAGGTTCTTGTGGCTCCCTCGCACTAAAAGAGGTTGGTCGGGCGCGGACTCTTCCACCACTCCAGGTGCACGTTGCGCAACCGGCACATCACGCTCCAAAAGACGATACTCGGCAACCAGCGACCTGAGATCAACAAGATCTTCAAGTCTTCGTGGTAAAAGATCGGCGCGAACAAACTCATCCAGAAACACCGCTTGTTGTTCACTTAGTCGACCATCACGCCACGCCTCAACTGCTTCTATAAGTTGTTCCGAGAGTCGTAGGGTTAGTTCGTCGAGCGATGTCGGAATATCTCCTTCAAACATGTGAAGCACCGGTAGCACCGTGTCGCGCGGCGTCTCATCTGCTTCATGGAAGACAATCTGGCTTGCACCAATAAACGACCGACCATCACCCCGACGCGTTGGCCGATTCGTCCGACTGGCGTCTTCAGAGTCAAATTGAAACCGTGTCACATCTTCTTGCGTTGCAAATTCGACATACGCTGTAAACCCTTTCCAGAATGTCGTGTCCCACTGAGCCCACGTCATCTGATCAGCCTTCGGGCTGTAACGAAGGTGATAGATCCCACCCCGGGGCACCGCATAGTTTTCAATGATTAACTGCGCAAAGCTAAGGTCTCCGCCCAGCAATCTCAGGCTGATGTGGTCACTATCGATCTGGAACCGCGGCGTTTGAATCACACCACCGTGCTTCGTCGACAACAAATGTGTGTACGCACCACCTGGATAGATTCCACCAAGCAGCAGATCCCCCCGTCGCTCAATAGAGAACTCACCTGGTGCCGACGGGGCCTCAGGACGCCCCACGCCATGGCCGACCGTAGCGTCGTAATCAGAACCACTAAGATCCCATGCCACATCAAAATGTTCATTATTGAACGCCTGACGGGTCTCGATTTCTACTTGCCAGTATCTCTGAAGCTCGTTCCAGGTAGCCGTAAAATCTGATGCCTGTACTAGTTCACGCAAGGCTTCCACTAGCGTTCCATCTGACCGGCTCCCCGCGGAATTAAAAGTTTCCGATTCGGGTTCAATGGTCACGCGTGCTTGTTCAAGCAATGCCTCATTGGTGGCTGTCGTACTGTTAACCCAGACATCCGCGAGCTTCGCCCGAACCTGTTTTTTTAAGGCCGCAAGCTCAACTTTATTCTTGGTGAGAACCGCTGGTGCATCTATGGCTCGTTGTGTGGGGCGAGCACCGTACAACGTGCCAAATAGGGAGTAATAGTCTTTCTGGCTAATTGCGTCGAACTTATGGTCATGGCACCGCGCGCATGACACCGTCAAGCCCATGAATGCCTTCGAAACGACGTCGACCTGGTTGTCTGTCCACTTCACCCGATCCTCCCACGGATCAACGGGTTGATACCCATGCTCTACCAATCTGAAGTGCCCTGTGCCAATGACTGATTCGTTTAGTTGCAGGTCAGCATTAAGTCTTGGTTCTGGCAACAAATCACCAGCCAAGTGCTCTCGGATCAGCTGGTCATACGAGACATCAGCATTGAGGGCACGGATGAGGTAGTCACGATATCTCCACGCAAGCGGAATATCCGGGTCGCCTTCGCTTCCATGCGATTCACTGTATCGAAATAGATCCATCCAATGTCGCGCCCACCGCTCGCCGAAACGTGGAGATGCCAGATACCGGTCAACAAGGTCAACATAGGCCTCTGGAGACGCGTCGCTGACAAACCTCGCCACTTCCGCTGATGTGGGCGGAAGTCCTCGTAAATCAAAGGAGAGCCTGCGGATCAGTGCACGTGGGTCTGCCGCTGGTGCTGGCGTGAGAGACTGCTGCTCAAGCACTGCGTGAATAAAGCCATCCACGGCTGTCCCCGACCATGAGGAATCATTCGCGGTCGGCGGTTCGGCCACTTGTAATGGCTGCCATGCCCAATGCTGTTCCTTACGTTGCGGTAAGTCGAAGGGTGCCGATGGGTCTGGAACGTCATCAGACGCCGTCGCAACGGGCCACGGGGCGCCCATATCCACCCATTGAATTAACGCCGTAATTTCATCGTCATCAAGGCGACCAGTCGGAGGCATTAAAACCGGCCGGCCCTGAACGCGCTGCACAATCGCACTGTCTGCGGATTGCCCTGGCACGACGGCTGGGCCAGAATCCCCGCCATTCAATAATCCCTGTCGGCTGTCAAGACGGAGCCCGCCAAAGGGCGTCGGAGTTCTGGAGCTATGGCACTGAAAGCATTTTTCTGCGAGTACGGGACGAACCCTACCTTCAAAAAATTCAATCTGCTCAGCAGTGGGTGAGTGTTCGACCACCGGTTGCTGAGCCCTCACAACCAGTACGCCGGCCGACGTAACCAGAGCCATGAAACCGACACACCCGCGAAAACTCGTCTTTGACATGAAAGCTCAGATGAAATCTACAGCCTTCAGCCTATTGTCTCAAGTAATCTCAGTATCAATTGGGCGAATTCTCAGCATCATAGACTCGTCGGATTTCTCGAGTTTCTCGACCGAATGGTCCGCCGTTAAATCGCGAGGTCACTACCAACTGCAGACCATACTCGCCGTCATGAACGTGATACGTCTGCTCTATTTCAAACTTGACCCTGCTATCAAGCTGGATCTCTGTCACCAGAGTCGTATCGTCCCACTGCGTCACACGGGTCACGCGCATACTGGTTCCCGCAAGACCCGCATGCTCGCGGCCGTCGGGCAGAAGACGCACCACGCGTCGGTCGTTATACGTTAAAACAATTGCTTCAGGGCTTCCGTCAATCGTCATACGGCGTGGTGCGGTCGTCAAATCCGATATCGCCTCTTCAAAACCTGCCCTCCGTAACCCACGATCCTCTGGTGGAACACGACCGCCTGTGCGACCACCGAACCCACCTCGACGCCCGCCTAATCCACCACCACCTGGACCACCAAAGCCACCACCTGGTCCTGCAAAGCCTCCGCCTCGCCGACCACGATTACCTTTCGACATCTCCGCACGCGGAGGCAAAGCATCACTCAAATCGTCATTCAGCACCCATGTACCGAGAAACGCTTCGTGCAGTTCATCGACCTGACCCGCACCAAGCGGCAGCACAGAGACCACTACAACAATGAGCACAGTCGTGAAACTACAAGTTACCGACGCAGTGCGATAGAACATGTCACCTCTGACCAATAACCATCATCCCTCATGCGGATTTGTATCTACCGCTCTCGGCGATCCCGGTCACGCCCTTCCCGACGTTGTCGCATCCATTCACCGGCTGAACGTCGGTCGTTTCGCGAGGCTTTCATTTCGGCCTCTATTTCCTGTACCCGCGCTTGTTGTACTGGTGTCAAAATACGCCACAACTGTACATACAGGTCAGCGCGTACAACCGCCGCATCGCCTTCTGCCAAACCGAGTGCTTCTGCACGCGCGCGAATCTCAGATTCATTCACCCAGTCACTGGTTACTACTTCGTGCAAAGCCTGCTTCGCGCGACCTAATTGCTCGCCGGCAACACGAAGCCTCGACTGGTTCTGATCGAAGATTGCGCGAATCTCTTCGCGCTGTGCATCGGTGAGATCCAATTGTCGTAACGGGAGCATTCCGGCAGGACTACCGGCACGCCCACCACGCATCTCTCCACGTGATCCTGGCGGGCCACCACGGCCCTGGGCATACATCTCGTAACCCGAACCTCCCCACACCACGAACGTCATCAATGCACTAATCAACATTGTCGATATGTTCCGACTGGCCTCTACAGCGTTGTTTGTATGTTTCTGTGTGCCACGCATCGGTCCTCCTATCAAAACTCGCCTTCGCCTCATGGCCTATCCCTTCGTGTACAGCTAAGGTGTTGCTGCGATCACAGTAGCGAACAACGGATGAACATTCAGTGGCCAGAAGATGAACGTTTTGTCAGAAACAATCAGTCCGCAGACTAATCGTTTCGCTCACAAATAGCACTAAGAATAACAACGCGTTGGGCTCAATCTTCGTTTCATTAATCCGAAAATTTCTTGGCCATGTCGCTTCTCTTTGTGTTTCACCAAAAAATCACCAGGGCCAACGAGTAACATTTTCACCACGTGCCGTTTACCGAGAGCAACTTCTTACTCATCTTTCTGCCCGTAGTGCTTAGTCTCTATTTCGTTGCCGAATCCATTTTTGGTCAGGCGACGAAGGCAAAAAGACGCCCTGCCGTTGCCAATGCGGTTGTCGCGATTAGCAGCATCGTTTTTCTCGCTGTATTCGATTTTCTGTATGCGAGTGTTCTCGTGGCGTCTACGGCATTTCTCATTGGAATCGCGTGGGTAGTTAACCGTGCCCACCTCTTCGAGGACACGCATTCACGCAACACAATCAGCGCGATTCCAGAAGTCGGTTTTGCGGTAACGCTAACCGGTCTGGTGCTGCTCTACAGCACATACCAACTGGCAACTCCCACCCTCGTCACTCAAACCGCGTGGACTACCGCATTACCAGACTACCGCTTTTCAGTCCCGAGCCTATTCATGCCTCTTGGGCTTTCAATATTCGTTTGCCATGCAATTTCTTTCGTTGTCGACATTTACCGGCGGCGTGGCGTAGCACCTCTTAAGCCAACCCATGTGGCAATGTACGTACTTGGGTTTCCATTCCTCATTGCTGGACCCATCATCCGGTATCGAGACATCAGTCAACAACTGAATACCCGACAACTTAGTATGGCGTCGTTCGCTTACGGCGTGCGTCGCTTATCTATTGGGTTCTGTAAAGTTGCGTTAATTGCTCAGACGTTAGCCATTCCCGCTGATATTGCCTTCTCCAACATTGACTCACTTGCAGTTGTAACTGCCTGGACCGGACTTCTTTGCTTTTCTTTGCAAATCTACTTCGATTTGTCTGGATACGCTGACATGGCACTCGGCATCGGTCGCATGCTTGGTTTCCGCTTGCCCGAAAACTTCAATTCGCCGTACGCCGCTGACTCCTTCCAGGAATTTTGGCGTCGATGGAACATGTCTCTGACGAACTGGTGCAGCACCTATCTTGGTCTTTCGCTTAAGGAAACCTCTAAGACAACAGTGCCGAGCTCAGCGACAGTGTCCGTTTTTTTGTTGTTCGTCGTTATCTGTCTCTGGCACGGGCCAAGTTGGGGCGTGTTCGCCTGGGGTGCCATCCATGCAATGTTCGTTGTACTTGAACGCACACGGTGGGGAGTAACCCTGTCCCGATGCCCAACTCCACTTCGCCATGTATATCTTCTCGTTCTGGCAAACTCGGCGTGGGTCTTTTTTCGAGCAGACAACTTGACCGACGCACTCAGATTTTTCCAGGCCCTAGGTGGCTTTGGTGCCACAGGATTCAACACGGTGCCAATGCCACTATTTGCAAGCACTTGGGCAGCGCTGATTGTCGGGCTACTCTCAAGTGGTCCCATTCTTCCAACTATCGGACGGTGGAGCGTCACGCTCGACGCGCTCGCTACCGCATTACAAATGATTATTACAACGGCCGCGACATTTGTATGGGTACGAGTGCTCCGCCAAAAACATAATGAGCCCTCGCAGGATCAAAATGATTTGTAGTCTTTCGGTATACGTAAAGCCGGCGATAAACGCTTACCAGGGTTTTTCTGAGGACACCCGCCAACGATTCGGCTCGTGATGTTCTAGGTACTGCCGCCGAGTGATCCAACCGAAGACCATCGCTTTCGTAAGCCACCAATGGTCGGGTCGCAATGCAAAGTAAATATGAGCCACAACCAAACCAACCAGTGAGACACCAACCAACCCGTGGGCAACATAGACCCAGCCCCAGGCAAGTTCACTGATCAGATAGGGATTATGCTCGAAGAACGGATTGTCAATCCGAAACAACATCAGCACACCCGTCACGATGACGGTAAGACCCACAATCGTCAGGATCCAGTGATACAGCTGATTACCTAGTGGGTACTTCGCCGGTTGGGGCGCGGTAGAAATTTGACCCGTTTCCCGCAACATTAAAGCCTTGAATTCAGGAATGTCTTTCGGGCCAGCCCAAATCGACCAAAAATCGAGCCAGACGGTCGTGTGAACGATATGCCACGCTATCGTCGCGGTAAAGATAGCCCCTGCCCAGTTGTGCCACGGGACCCAATCGAACTCAAGACCGATGATTGGAAAGAAAGCCGTCACGAGAAGC
>CAZWKO010000029.1:0-14268 GCA_964634925.1 uncultured Vicinamibacteraceae bacterium | reverse complement strand
TCAATCACCATGACGTCATACTTCGGATCGCACGCCAAAGACACCCCGTTATTGCCGTTATCAGCCGTATCCACGACATGACCCGCCTCGCTCAACCCTCGATTGAGATACTCGCGAGTTTCGGAGTCATCCTCGATAACTAAAATTCGCATCGTCTACTGGTTCTATCTGTAGTGTACTGAACCAACGGACTCCTGAGGAGGCCAAAATCATGAGCCCCTCACCAAAACAATCGCCTGCGAACCTAAGGCAACGGGACAGCTATAAATCGCCGCCCAGAGCTTCTGGCTACATAGAAAACAACCGTCGACTGGCCATTTTCTCGTGCCGTGGCGATCAATTCATTGACATCGGATGGGTTCGCAACCGGTTCAGTACCAACTCGAAGAATGACATCTCCACGGGACAAACCCGAAGGAACACCCCCCGCCCCAACTACCAACACACCGGTCATGGTGTCCTCAATTTTGAAACGTCGCCGGACCTCAGATGGCAATGGGGCTAATGACAACCCGAGCGTATTATCCGAACCCTTCGCCACTTTTTCACGGCTTCCAAGTAAAGCTTCGTTCTCTGGATTGTTACCCAACCAAACGGTGATATTTTTGAAATCTGCTCCACGTTGAACACCCAGCTCAACAGCTTGCTCGGAACCAGACGACGCTACCGCTAACCTCAAATCACGCATATTTTCAATGGATCGGCCATTGAACGTGGTGACCACGTCTCCTGATTCGATCCCTGCGACTTCCGCTGGACTGTCAATAACCACGTCGGTCACCAGCGCACCAACCATGCCGTCTAAACCTAGTCCGACAGCAACGTCCTCATCGAGCGATTGAATCTGCACCCCAAGCCAACCCCTGTCGACATACCCCTGCACACGTAGTTGTTCAATGACAGGTCTCGCCTGACCACTGGGAATGGCAAACCCGATTCCCACATTGCCGCCATTAGGAGAAAAAATCGCCGTATTCACGCCGATGACCTTGCCTGTAACATCAAACAGTGGACCTCCAGAATTACCCTGATTGATTGGCGCATCAATCTGCAGAAAGTCATCGAATGGCCCGGACTGAATATCCCGCCCCCGCGCCGACACGATACCGGTGGTCACTGTCCCTTGAAGCCCGAACGGATTTCCAACAGCAAACACCCGATCCCCGACGCGCGTCCGATCAGAATCACCAAAAATGGCAGAAGGCAATTGGTGGTCGGTGTCGACCTGAAGCAAAGACAAATCAGTTTTCTGATCAAACCCAACTACCTCTGCTGAGAGTTGAGTGCCATCGTTAAGCGTAACGATGACATCAGTCGCACCGGCAACCACATGGTTGTTTGTCACAACCAGCCCTGATGGATCAACAATAAAGCCTGAACCCATTGCTCTCGTGCCCGGTCGGTCATCCTCAATCGAAACAAATGACTGCCGGCGGAAAAACTTACGGAAAAAGTCTTCAAATGACTGGTCGCCGTCAAAAAACCGTTTCGGGTCTGCCAGGCCCGGCGCAGCATTTCCACCACCAACTGAAATATTGACCACAACTGGTTTCACCCTTTCGATAACATCAGCCAATGAAGTCGATTCCATGGCTGACACCGGGAAAGAACTGAATTGCCAGATACACAGAACTACCAACACCACACCCGTTGTTCGTAGCCACAACACACCTTGTGCAAGTTTCATATCGTAGATACCTCCTCATGCCGTAACCGCATATCTGAAACCACAGTAACGGACACCAGATGAACGTCCGGTGACCAAAACATGAACGTTTTGTTAGGTATAAATAGTCAGATGCCTGAGCGTGCTATCCTGCCGGTCTGGACAAACAGGGAAAACCCCGCTGTGGCGATATGCGACTATTAAATCGAACCGTTCGGACACTCTCGGTCGTGCTAATCCTGGCAGGTGTCTTTGGCACACCGTCCGCGCAGGCACAGACCGTACAAACCCCAACGGAATTCTTTGGGTTCGAGATCGGAACAGACGGTGAGCTCGCCAGGTACCCGCGCGTACTCGAATATTTGAGGCATCTTGAATCGCAAACTGAACGCCTCGCCTATATTCCACGAGGAACAACCACTGATGGTCATCCCTATGTTCTCGTCACCATTAGCTCCAAAGAAAATCTTGACCGGCTTGATCGATTAATTGAAATTAATCACCGCCTGGCTGACCCACGGGATTTGTCTGAAGAAGATGCTGGCGCACTGGCACGGGAGGGTGTCCCTTTCTATTTTCTCTACGCCACAATCCATTCAACAGAGGTCGGCAACGGACAAGCCATCATCAATATCGCTCATCGCCTAGCGACAGAAGAGTCTTCCGAAATCAATGAAATTCTCGATAACACCGTTGTCTTACTAGTCCCATCACAAAATCCAGATGGTCAGATACGAGTTATCGATCACTGGTACGACACCAAAGACACTCGTTACAACCGTGTTTATCCTGATCTCTACCATCGGTATACCGGCCACGACGATAACCGTGACTGGTTCATGTTTACCCAAAAAGAAACACGACTAGCCATTGATATCCATCGTGACTATAAACCTCAAGTCACTCATGACATGCATCAGATGGGTAGCCGCGGCGCGCGTATTTTCGTGCCACCGTTTCGAGACCCATACGACCCGAACATTCATCCGATCTTGATCGAAGGCCAAGCTCAAATCGGCATGGCTATGGCGTCTGCACTCATCAGTGGTGGCAAGAAAGGCGTCGTCTACAACGACCAGTACGACCTGTGGACGCCAGCCCGCCAGTACATGCTCTACCATGGTCAACCACGCATTCTTACCGAGATTGCAAGTGCGAACCTCGCGGCTCCGTATGTCAATCCGAACGGCCCCAGCCAACCACTCGGCCCGCAGGAAACACGATGGAACTTTCCTGTCCCCTACGATTCTTCCGTTTGGCGTCTTCAGGACATCGTCGAATACGGAACAATCGCTGTCTTTGCAGCCTTGGAAAATATGGCCAAGTACCGAACGCAGTGGCTTGAAAATTATTATCGCGTTCACCGTGATTGGGTCACACGCAATGACGCACCGCATGCGTTCGTCATCTCGGCCGAACAAGACGATCCCTTTGCCACCTATGAGCTACTTGAAATTCTTCACTTTGGAGAAGTTGAAATCCACCAGTCTCGCCAGTCGTTTCAGGCTGATGGTGTCCGTTACCCGGAAGGGTCGTGGGTTATTCAGCTCGCGCAGCCATACGGTGCGTTTGCAAAGACCATGCTTGAAAAACAAGTTTATCCGGACCTGCGCTACTACCCGGGCGGACCGCCGATTCCTCCGTATGACGTTACCGCCCACACGCTCGGGCTGCTGATGGGTGTTGAAGTGGCCCAGATTGAAAATCCAGTCAATGCTGATTTGGAGCTTCTCGACACGATCAGACCAGTCTTCAAAGCGCTTCCGACACGGCCGAGCTGGGCTTATGTCATCAAGCCGTCATCCAATGCCAGCTTCCTCGCAGCAAGTCGCCTACAAGCGGCCAACATCCCGGTTTATCGAGCCTCTGACTGGTTTGAGGTCAACGGACAAGAATATCCCCCTGGTTCGTGGCTAGTTGCAACGACCGATGAAACAGAATCCATTCTGGAGGCTGTCGCCACGGAAACAGGACTGGTCGTCCAAGGCATTGATAATCCGGTCACCGTGGCGGGTCACCGACTACAAGACTCGACACGCGTAGGGCTCTGGCGAGCAGCGAATAATATGCCTGGCGGGTGGATGCTCTGGCTGTTCGAACAATACGAACTTAACCATACCGTAATTTCATCAACTGACTTTGAGGGCGAACTCAGCGAGAAATACGACGTCATTGTGCTGCCGTCTGGCACGAGTCGGAGAAGCATCGTCCAAGGCTTAAATCCGGAACGACACGACGAAACGTGGCGTTGGGCGTACGGGGTCGGTCGAGAAGGATGGTTGAAATTAGGTCGTTTCGTTGAAGAAGGCGGCACACTGGTTGCGCTCGGCTCAGCTGTCGAAACAGCACGTTCGCTATTTAACCTCCCGATTGAACCGGTGCTTCCTGCTCGTCGAACAGGACTAATGACATCGACCACACGCCGTCAGTCTCGAATCACCGCCACTGAAGCCGACCAGCAACTCCGAGACGCGTTCCGTAGCCCCTCACAACTCGCACGGGCACTCCGTGAACGCGTTGTCGATCCCACGTCCGTGTTTTACTCGCCTGGAACGCTGCTTAAACAAGAACATAATCCTGAGCACCCAATCGGTTACGGCATGCCTGACGACTGGCCAGTCTTCTTCCGATTCGACCAGGCATATCGTCTTTCCCCAAGTTTTGACATCGACAGTGAGGTAGTTTCTCGGTATCCAAATGACGACGACATGGTGGCGAGTGGCTGGTTACTGGGGGACGACTTGTTGCGAAACCAAGCAAACGTCGTCTCTTCACAAGTAGGAGATGGGACAGTCGTCACAATGGGAAGCCAAGTGGCATTTCGCACGCAGACTCGCGGCACATTCAAACTGCTTTTCAATGCGATCTTTCAGGGACCGGCAGATCCTGTCAGCGCGTCAGATCTTGAAACCTTAGATTAGTACGGTCGCACACACGAAGGAAGCGCCGTCTCAGAGAATGTCGCGTTAAGTGCTCCAATCCCATAACGATAAACGGGATCGCTGCATGGCAACACATCGCCCCCAGTCCGAAGCTACAAGAAACTCGTTCTACGCGAGTGGATCAATTGGGAGTTTCCCGGTCGCATGGCCGAGCGACTCCGCTGGAACACCTAATTTATCTAGCAAACTCATCTGAAGGTTCGCCAGTGGCGTATCGTCCGGATACTTGATGTGCCGTCCACCTATGCCTGCCGCTCCGCCTGCTAAAAGAATCGGCAGGTTCTGAGAGGCGTGTGCATTACTGTCAGCCATTCCGGCACCATACACAATCATCGAATGATCGAGCAACGTCCCATCCCCGTCCGGAGTATTCGACAATCGCTCAACAAACTTCGCGAAAAGTTCACAATGGTATTGGTTGATCTTGGTTAATTTCGCAAGTTTGGCAGGATCTTTTTGGTGATGTGAAATCGGATGGTGCGCATCAGGCACGCCGATTTCTGAATAGGTTCGCCCTGTGATCTCACGTCCCATCATGAATGTCGTGACACGTGTGAGGTCCGTTTCATACGCAAGTGCCATCAGGTCAAACATTAACTGTGCATGCTCTCCAAAGGTACCGGGTACACCAGCCGGTTGTTCCACCACCGGAAGTTCTCGATCGCCCTGAGCTTCTGCCATCTGAATACGACGCTCGATATCACGGACAGCATCCAAATACTGCGTCAGTTTTCGCTTGTCTCCGTTTCCAAGTTGTCGAGACAAATCGTCCGCGCGGTCAGTAACCGAATCCAATAAGCTCGCATCCTTAGCCAACCGCGCCTTACGAACGGCGGGGTCAGTACTCCCAGAGTCGCCAAAGAGTCGTTCAAAAATCACCCTCGGATTATTCTCCATAGGAAGCGGCGTGGTGTCATTCGCCCAAGAAATGGTATTCGTGTATGCGCAACTGAACCCATCGTCACACGAACCAACAAAGTCACGCCCATCAATGGCTAACTCAAGGGACGCTAACTGTGTTTCTCGGCCAAGTACTCGTGCGGCGATCTGATCCGACGAGATACCCGCCTGCAGATCCGTCCCCTGATCCGGTTGAGGGGAAACGCCTGTCAGAAATCTGGTAGCAGAACGCGCATGGGGCCCTTCTCCACTAACGCCGTGCATTCCCGACAACACCTGGAGTTGCTGACGGAAGGGCTCTAACGGTTTCATCACAAGCGGAAATTCAAATCCGCTACCTTCCGTCGAAGGTGTCCAGTGATTCATCATCATGCCATTTGGCACGTAAACCACTCCGAAACGCCGAACGGGACTGGCCGCTGTGTTTCGTAACGCAGCAAACGCCGGTACCATGCCATCAAGAAGTGGCAAGGCGAGTGACGCCCCAAGCCCACGTAATACGGTACGCCGAGGAATCGCTTTTTGGGTGATGATCATGATTCTGACCTCCTCATACGGAACGGTGTGCTCTGTACGATACCAACAATAATAGACGACCAGCGGTAATTATCCGAGGCCGCCGCACGAGTAATTGCTCGAACGGTCGGACGGTCGTAATACTCCGGGCCTCTCCCGAGAGCATACGCCAGAAGCTTTTCAGTAAAAGTCCCTACAAATTGGTCGCGTCGTTCCAATAATAAGGTTCGTAACCCCGTAGGTCCTTGGAACACAGTGCCGTCTGGGAGATTTCCCGAAGAATCAATTGGCAACTCGGCCTCACCAGTTGTCCGCCACTGTCCCACCGCATTGTAATTTTCAAGTGCCAGACCTAACGGGTCCATCGGAGCATGACACACCGAGCAGGCCGGACTTTCCCGGTGACGCGCCAACCGATCACGAACTGTGGCCGCTTCGCCGTTCTCACCTCGGTCTGGTAAATCAGGTATATCTGCCGGCGGTGCCGGTGGCGGCGTTCCCAAAATATTCGTCAAAACCCACTTGCCACGAAGCACCGGCGAGGTTCGATTGGGGTAAGAGGTCACTGTCAAAAGACTTCCATGTCCAAAAATACCACCCCGGCGTTCAGCCATATCCGGGTCAAGCAACACACGTCGAAAGTGTGAACCATAGATCCCCTGAATTCCGTAATGCCTCGCAAGGCGCTCATTAACAAATGTATAGTCGGCACCGAGCAAGTCGAGAACACTCGTATCTTCGCGGAGTAAACTTTCTACGAACATCTCCGTTTCCTTCGCGAATGCTTCCCGCAAGTTTTCGTCAAACTCGGGAAACACCAGCGGGTCCGGCACTGCACCGCGCAAATTTCGCAGATACAACCACTGACCAGCAAAATTCTGCACAAGCGCCGTCGCTCGAGGATCAGCAAGCATTCGCATTACTTGCTGTTCAAGAATCGCTGGGTCATTGAGTCGACTGCGTTCGGCAAGCGCGAGCAACTCATCATCAGGACCACTTGACCACAAGAAATATGACAACCGCGAAGCGATCTCTAAATCCGTTAACGCATAAATGGTTCCTGGATCACTATCAATGGGATCGCGCTCCACGCGAAATAGAAAATCTGGTGAAATTAATAGCCGCTCCAAAGCAAGCTGGATTCCAGCATCGAAGCTGGCACCAGAACGACCCATGCGATAAAAATTCATCAGTGTGGACAAGTCAAACTCTTCAAGTGGCCGACGATAAGCCCGCCGTGCTAAACCCGAAAGAATTTCACGCGCACACCGGTCTTCATCAGAACTGCTGCTAGTCGCAGGCTGACATGAAAAGATTGCTTGACGACTTGGCGTGTCGCCAGGGCCATGACTCACATATGGACCACCAATGGCAACATTGTCGACCGCTGCATTGCCATCACGCATTTCATTGACCGCAACTGCAAAACTGCTCTGCCGCGGCTGCAAAACACCTTCAGGCTCTGTGAAACGTCTCACAAACGTCACGCTGACCACATGTGGGCCTGCCGTTGCAGGGAATCGAACACGCATGTTCGCATCCGCATACAACATGTACTCTTCCCACTCCGGATCACCAAATTGATTCCCGCCGTAACTGGCCGGTGCCTGAGTGACATCTGGTTCCTCTCCGCCAAACGTAAACGACCGGACCAATTCCCCATCCAATCGAACCTCTAATTCATGTCGAGATCCCATGCCACGTACGTAATTGACGTAGTTACGGTGGAGCGTCACTGCAAGGTCATAATCACCGTCAACCGGAAAGTAATGACGAATACCGAGACCCCCTCGCGATCCGAAGGGCACGTTATCACCCATACGATCGTCCTGAACATTCAGGATGTTGACGCTGTATGTCTCAGTCGCAGGACCAAGGGGTTCTTCTCCCAGTGCCAAGCGGCCAATCTTACGGGCGGCGGACAGATAGCGCTCCATTAACGCTGGCGAAACGGTCAGCACGTCAGCCATATTGTCGAAGCCGTACTGGTCGATATCATCTGCCGGTAACAACTCATTGACATCGACATCTATCACCAACAGGTCTCGAATAGCGTTTGCATACTCTGCTCGATTTAGACGGTGAAACGCTTCCGTCCGGCCAGGATTCGGTCGGTCAGCAGCATATTGGTCAAGCTCGCTCTCAAGCCACGACGCAAGCGCATCATAAGTTTCAATAGCAGGTCGAGGCCGACCTACCGGTGGCATGGTTCTTGTACGAAGCTTATTGATGACCTTTTCCCACTGCTCGGCGTGCCCCCCCAAATCTGAAAGGTCTACACCGTCCAAGGAAAACTCTGCCGTGCGAAGGCGGTCATTGTGACAGGTCACACAATACTGCCGAACCGTGGATTCCAGAAGCTCGGTTTCGTTTCCCTGGGCCACACTTATCGCCGGAACGGTCAAAGTGAGCAACAGAGCCCGACAGAAAAGCCGTTGTATCCTTTTTTTATCCACAGTTTAGACCTGAATATCGATAATCGCTAAGTCTGTCCGAATGCAACTTAGGGTGTCAATCAAAGAATGGCTGGGGTAGCATTACGCTGTGATGACACATCGAATCTGCGGTCGCGGTGGTCTTGTGTTTCTCGTCTTAGTAACAGCGTGTGCCATAGGCGAAATCACAGTTTCAGCGCAGGAAACGGACACTTCTGATCTCATTAGCGCTATACGAAACGGCGACCGAAGTCAGGTCAACACGCTGCTATCAACAAGAGTTAACGTAAATGGACGAGAGGGCGACGGCGCAACTGCGCTCCACTGGGCAACACACCGCAATGACCTGGAAACAGTCAAAGACTTGATAGCCGCTGGGGCCGATGCCAGCGCATCGAACGTACTCGGCGCAACACCACTTTGGCTTGCCGCAACAAATGGAAGCGTCGAAATGTTGGAATTGCTTCTCAACGCTGGCGCGAACCCAAATGCCACACTAAAGATGGGAGAAACACCTTTAATGAGTGCCGCCCGTTCAGGAGATCATGCATCAGTCAAATTACTGATTGAGCACGGGGCCGACGTCAACCGAACTGAATTTGAACGTGGACAAACGGCATTAATGTGGGCAGCTGCGCAGCAACATGCTGAGGTCGTACGGTTACTCGTCTCAAACAACGCCGACTTGGAGGCACGTACAAAAGTGTGGCACCAGCTCGAAAACACTGCCGGCAATACCAACCCAGTCGGAAACTTTAAGATGGCTCATGGCGGATCGACGCCGTTACTGTTTGCAGCCAGAGCCGGTGATGTCGAAACGGCACAAGCCCTAATCCAAGGCGGTGCTAACCCGAATGACGTCGCGGCCTCCGGAACCAGTGCGCTGGTTATCGCGGCACATAGTGGACATGGTGCACTGGCCACATATTTGCTTCGACAAGGGGCAGACCCAAATGCGTCGGCCGCGGGCTATACCGCCTTGCACGCAGCAACGCTCCGAAGCCAAGTCAACTTAGTCAATAGTCTCCTTGAGCACGGGGCCGATGTAAACGCACTCGTTGAACACGGATCACCCGGACGACGGTTTAGTGCGGATTACAGCATTCGGTACCAAACGATTGGCGCGAATGCTTTTTGGTTAGCTGCAAAATACGGCGAACCTCAGATTGCCCGCATACTCGCCCGGCATGGGGCAGACCCGTCCGTCACGCCCAGTGATGGCACCTCATCGCTGAAAGCAGCTATCGGCCTTCCTCGTGGCAACGAAGACCGCCGAAACCGCGGATTGGGGTCAACAGAAATTGATCGAGAAACTCAAGAACGCTTAACGTTTGACGTCACATCCATCGTCCTCGACTTGGGAGTTAACGTGGATCAAGCCGATCAGACTGGCACTACCCCTTTACATGACGCCGTTCGTGTTGGTTTCCCGTCCGTGGTCGAACTGCTGGTATCCCGAGGAGCCAACGTGAACGTGACCAATGCTCGGGGAGACACACCGCTCTCTCTCGCCGAAAGCGTCCAGTCGGTTCCTGGGACTAATGGGCTACGAACCACGCGGCCGGAAATAGCAGCCTTGCTGCGAAACCTTGGCGCCGGAAACTAGACCAAACCAACAGCTCAGAGCTAAAAAACGGCCGAGACTGGGTGACAGCCTCGGCCGTTTGAGTGAATCCCTCTTTGAATAAAGCGTTACAGACTAAGAGGTGCTGTATTCAGAAGACCAGTACTATCGCCTAGTTGATCTGCCGGAACACCCGCTTTGTCGAGAACGGATAACAACAGGTTTGCATACGGCGTGTCATCTTCGTAATGGCGGTGTCGTCCGCCATTGAGACGCCCACCCCCACCACCGGCCACCAAGCATGGAAGATTCGTGTGCTCATGCAAGTTGCCGTTCCCGATGCCACCGCCATAGACAATCATCGAATTGTCAAGAAGATTGGCATCGCCATCAGACGTCTTGCGTAAGTTTTCAAGAAAGTAAGCAAGCAGTTGAATATGGTACGTATCTATCTTTGCTTTCTTCGCAATGTATTCCGGATCGTTGCGGTGATGAGAAACCGTGTGATGCTGGTCTGGAACCCCAACCTGTGGATACGCACGCGGACTGGCTTCTCGAGCCATCATCAGTGTGAACACGCGCGTAACGTCCGCCTGAAAGGCCAATGTAAGTAAATCAAACATCAGCTTGGCATGCTCTTCGAATGTCTCAGGAATATCCACTGGCCGATCAGGCAATTCAACCAACGACTCTGCACCGCGCGATTCTGAACGTTGAATTCTTTGTTCAACGTCGCGCACCGCATCGAGATACTCGTCCAGTTTGTTCCGGTCACCAACACCCAAGGTGCTACCAAGACGTGCAACCTCCGCGGTCACAGAATCAAGGATGCTACCCGTTTGCCTCAGTATGGCCAGCCGGTCAGCTGCGGTGCCACCCTCTCCGAACAAACGCTCGAACACCACCCGTGGATGTGCCTCCATGTCGAGCGGCGTGGTTTCATTGCGCCAGGAAATCGTGTTCGAGTAGAAACAGTCTCCTGTGTCACAAGCAATCGCCGTCGGTTTCTCCAAAGCCAACTCAAGCGATGGCAATGGCGTCTCTTTTCCAAACTCACGCGCCGCAATCTGGTCTGCAGTAATGCCCAACTTAATGTCGGTCATTCCCTGTCGGCCACGACGCTCCCATGCGTGGACTCCACTGAGCCAGACAGCTGTCGCTCGGGGGTGATCACCATTCCCATCACCAAATGAATCTGCTTGCCGGTGCGCTAAATTACTCAAAACCAACACCCGCTCACGAAGTGACTGAAGCGGGCTCAAAATGGGTGAAAAGTCGAAATTTCGTCCGACCTTTGATGGAACCCATTGCTCTTGGATGACACCGTTCGGAATGTAGATAAATCCGACACGACGAGCCGGAGCCGTAGCCGCTCGAGCGACTGACGACGCGGCAGGCACCATCGCGTCAAGAAACGGCAGGGTCAACGTGGCACCAACACCACGAAGGAACGTGCGCCGAGGTAATGCTTTCTGGGTAATGATCATGATTGTGGCATCCTCATTTGAAACGGCGTACTCTGAACAATAGCAAACACCAGCGATGAAAATCGATAGTTATTCTCGGCAGCCTCACGCACAATTCCGCGCACAGCCGGCATGTCAAACGATTCTAAGTTGCGACCTAATGCATAGGTAAGAAGTTTTTCCGCCACTGTTCCGACAAAACGGTCGGGGTTCTTAAGCAACGCAGCCCGCATTTCGTCAGGCCCTTCAAACGCAGTTCCATCGGGCAGCAAACCACTAGCATCAATGGTCTCGTTCGATTCCCCTCGCGTGCGCCATCGACCAATCGCATCAAAATTTTCGAGCGCAAACCCGAGTGGGTCCATCTGAGAATGACAACTTGCACAGGCTGGATTGGACCGATGTTTTTCCATCGCTGCACGCATTGACAATGCCTCTCCCTCGTCTGTCGTTTCTTCAAGGGATGGGATATCGGGCGGGGGTGGCGGCGGCGGTGATGACAGCAAGTTCTCTAGAATCCATTTCCCACGCAGCACGGGAGAAGTCCGGGTCGCATACGAGGTCAACGTTAAGATACCGCCCTGACCGAGCAAACCACGACGTTCTGTGCCATCAAGCGAGACCCGCCGGAAATGACTTCCATAAACATGAGGAATACCGTAGTGCTTTGCCAATCGCTCATTAAGAAATGTGTAGTCAGCACTTAGCAACTCAGTTACTTGGCCGTCTTCCCGTAACACGCTGTCGATAAAAAGCTCTGTTTCATTCTGGAACGCTTGACGTAAATTCTCGTCAAACTCAGGGAAAAACCCTGGGTCCGGCTCTTTTTCCGTAACATCACGAAGATACAACCATTGTTCTGCAAAGTTATTGACTAGCGCACGAGCACGCGGGTCAGCCATCATGCGCTCGACTTGCCCTCGCAGTACTGACGGTACGCTCAGTTGGCCGGATACTGCCACGTCAAGCAATTCATCATCTGGAATGCTGCTCCAGAGGAAAAACGACAGCCGAGACGCTAATTCCAAATCACGAACGGTATAGGGTCCCCCATCAAGATCAGCCGGGTCACGTTCAATACGAAACAGAAATTCAGGACTGACGAGAATCCGCTCCAAACCCCGCTGAATGCCTCGCTCGAATCCAGCCTCAGACCGACCCTCTTCATAAAACGGTCTCAGAATTTCAAGGTCGGCCTCGGTGACTGGGCGTCGATACGCCCGCTGTGCCAAGGTCGTAAAAATTTGATCCGCACACGCATTCGCCATCGCACCACTGGATGGGTCGCACGTAAAGATACGACGCCGGCTCGGCGTATCACCTGAACCGTCGACACCATACGGCCCACTAATTGATACCGTCGCAATAGCTGGTTCACGTCGCTGACCTCGACGGGAGGAACGCACAAGACCCTCATGTTGCGCCCCGGTTTTCTGCAAAAAGGCCACGGCGACTTCGCGTGGTCCAGCACGCATTGGCACCCGGACATCAACAGGGGGCTCCGCTTCAAACGCAAACACGCCGGCTGCGCCACGAACCAACTCTCGCCCACCAATCGTAAAGACCCGAACACGTTCGCCGTCGACACTCACTTCAACTTCATGCTCGGCGCGCGCAGCTTGAGCGAATTCCACAGTAACGACATACTCTCCATCCGCCGGAAGGTGACTACGGATTAAGGCACCACCCCGAGTCCCAATCGGCAGACCATTCAGGTGGTCATCCTGAATTAGATCGCGATCAAGTTGATAGCGGTCAACAATGGGCGGCATTGTTGTATCACCGACAGCAAGTCGGCTGATCTTTCTTGCCGCGGCAAGATACCGCTCCAGTGTCGCCGGCGAAACAAACAGGAGATCGGCGAGATTATCAAATCCGCTCGTTGCATTATCGGCAGGAAGCAACGTCGAAACATCGAATTCCTTCGGGAGGTCATCCAGTGCCAAAAGGTCACGGACCGCATTCTGGTACTCCGTACGACTAAGACGATGCAACGCAGGACGCCGCCCTGGGTTCGGAGCATCCACAGCGGCTCTGTCAAGTTCAGATTCAATCCACAACGCTACAGCGTCATAGGTCTCATCATCAGGACGTGGGCGACCCACAGGCGGCATAGTGCGAGACTGGAGTTTGCGAACAACGCGCTCCCACGTGGCAGCATCGCCAGCCACGTGATTGGCATCAAGAGAATCAAACGCCACACCGGCAATCTGAAGCTGGGAAACCATCATCGAGGGTGCCACGTCACGCCCCTCCACAATTCGATCATTGTGACAACTGACACAATAGCGATTGATTGTTGATTCAACGTCGGTCGCCGTTGCTATAGCACCTGCCAGTGGTGCTGGTGGTTCCGCTGCGCCGGTATCGCCAGGCAGGGCAAAAAGGAACCCAATGACAGCCACAATCAGTGGCAGCCACACGGCTCGTGGCACCTCACGCACCCGTCGACAGTTCCTCATCCACATAACCTCGTGATAACAAAAAACACTTGGTTTTCCACACCTACCGGAATCGCCCGAGACTCAATCGAGTGAACTCCAGCCGATTCTAGACGATTAACATACCTTTCTACGCTCCTTATCAGGTGTTGTCAACGGCGACCTGAAGCGGTAGCATCCATTATCAGATTGGACACTAATATAGCGAGGTCCAGATTCGGTAAGGAATTACGACTATGTATTTAAAAAAAGCCTGTATTTTCGGCTCGGTCGTTGCCGCAATTATTGGGTGGATTGGCCCAGGGAATACATTCGCGGCCTCTTCAGACGATCTTATA
>CAZWKO010000028.1:0-14544 GCA_964634925.1 uncultured Vicinamibacteraceae bacterium | reverse complement strand
ATCCCGCAACTGGAAAATCTTGTGCTCTTCGGAGACAATCCAAGTGGTGAGGTCTTCTTTATTAATGCCGATAGTCTTCCCAGTGGTGGGCAGGCGTCGATTCGGCGTGTGTTGTTTCGACATGATGGGAAGACGCAAACGTTACTGCAGATGATTCAATCCGCAACTGAAGCGCAAGGGCGTGATGTGGCTCAGCGGGCCGATCTTCGTTTTGGGAGTGGACCATCTGGCCAAGTCTATCTATTGAATAAACGAGACGGTATTATTCGGAGGCTTACGAGATAACGTCGGTATAGCTCGTAGATTAGGGAGAATGCAAATGCTGAGACACAGCGCAATAGCTTCGTTGGTTCTGTTATTGGTGGTGGTGTTGGTCCCATCCGATGTTGTCGCACAGTCGGCTGGTAATGGGATGCCGATGCGTACACCAGATGGGCAGCCTGACGTGTCCGGATTGTTTACCTTCCGGACGATTACACCGTTTCAACGTCCAGAGCAGTTCGCGGATCTAGAGACGCTCGATCGGGAGACCGCGGCCCAGTTTGAGGCGTCCGAACGTATCCGACAAAATCGCGATCTCTTCGACCCTGAGAAAGGTTCGGGTGGGTACCAGCCTCGATCAGAAGGCGGTGTTCTTTCCTATAACGAGTTTTGGTACGAGCGTGGGATCGAACTGACGTCAGACAAGCGGACTTCCCTGATTGTCGACCCGCCGAGTGGTCGGCTGCCGGCACGCACCGAGGCTCAGATGAAGCGGGATGTGACGCGACGCGCCTATGTCGAGGCACATCGGTACGACTCCTACGAGAATCGCAGTTCCGGCGACCGTTGCACGATGGGCTTTAACGCAGGGCCACCGATGCGGTCGAGCGCCTACAACAACAACGTCATGATTTTTCAGACGCCTGGCTACGTCACGATTCTTAATGAGATGGTGCACAACGCCCGGGTTATTCCCATCGATAAGGAGCCAAGCCTGCCATTCGATCAGAAAAGCGGTGTGTCGAGGGCTCACTGGGACGGGGAAACACTTGTCATCGAGACGGATCAATTTGCAGGCGGGAGCAGCGGACTGACTTCGATTAACATGCACCTCGTCGAGCGGCTGACCCGTATCGATGCTGACACCGTGGCCTATGAGTATACGGTCACGGATCCTACGGTTTACGAGCGCGACTACTCGGTGATGATGCCGCTCCGTCGGACAGATCAGAATATTTTTGAGTATGCATGCCACGAGGGGAACATCGGCATGCACGGCATTCTCGCAGGTGCCCGTCGGCTTGAAAGCCAGGGACGCGAGCTTCGACCGTAGCAGCGGTTGATTGATTGTTTTTAGAATTTGCGCGGGCCTATCGAGGTAGGTCCGCGTTTTTTTTTTGATCAGGGAAGCGCCAGAGCGATGAGTTCCGGTTTGACCTCGTCGCTGTTTCCGCTACCGACCGCGACGGCGATGTACTGTCTGCCTTCGTGAAGATACGTGATCGGATTACCGTAGGGAATAGCTGGTAGCGTGATGGATCCAAGGTACTCGCCGTTGTCTTTGTGGTAGGCCGTGATCGTGCTGGCAGAGGCGATTTGGTCTTCAACGTAGCGACCGCCTGAATTGACGACTAACAAAGTCTTGGTGACAAGTGGGCCCCCGCCATGCATTCCTCCGTGTCCACCAAGCGCTCGTAGATTGAGGTGTTTAATGGCTGGATGATTTCTCGGTCCGTCACCGTGAGGCTGCATCCAACTATGGTCGCCAGTATTGAGGTCGATGGCTGTTACACGTTTATAGGGTGGTTTGACGAGTGGTAATCCGCTTGGTCCAGGGACAGGACTGGCCCACGGGTCTGTGAAATAGCCAACGGTAGCCGGTGGGGGGTATTCAATGAGTTCGACTGCGCGTAAACGGGTTTGCGAGGGAATGAAGAGTTGACCGGTTTCCGGGTCGACAGCTGTCCCAGGCCAATTGATGCCACCCCCTGGTCCGGGGGATTGGATAATCGGTCTTCCGGCGCCGCGAACTGGCGGCGGCGTAAAGATGGGGCCAAGCTGGGCCCGGCCGGCAATCCGGATGGCTTCTTCTCGCAACTCTGGAGTGAAATCAATCAGGTCGTCAATAGTAATGCCTTGCAGATCGAACGCCGCTGGTTTGGTCGGAAAGGGCTGCGTCGGTGAATACCATTCGCCCGGTACATCCCCTTGGGGAACTGGTCGTTCTTCGATGGGCCACACGGGTTCACCGGTGACGCGGTTAAAAACGTAGGTGAAGGCTTGCTTGCTCGATTGGGCGATGGCTTTGATCGGGCGGCCGTCGACCGTGATATCAAGCAAATTCCCTGCGGTTGGAAAATCGTAGTCCCAGAGACCGTGATGGACAGCTTGGAAATGCCAAATTCGTTCACCAGTTTCTGCGTCGACGCAAATGAGGCTTTCGGCAAAGAGGTTATTGCCGGGGCGCATGCCACCGTACCAGTCATTGGTTGGTGTACCGGTCGGAAGGTAGACGTAGCCAAGTTCTTCATCGACCGCCATGGTGCCCCACACGTTCGAGTGGCCGCTGTATCGCCACGACTCGTTGTGCCAGCTGTCTGCGCCGAACTCGTCTCCCTGTGGGATTGTGTGAAAGATCCACTTCATCTCACCCGTTCGCGTGTCAAACCCACGGACGTGTCCAGGGTCGGCTTCTCGATACTGAAGGTTCGTATCTTGGACGATGCTCCCGACAATCACGGTATTTCCGGCAATAGCTAACGGCTGTGAGTGCGTGAAGCGGGACCGGTCGACGGCGCGACCGAGTGTGGTGCTCAAGTCGACCGCTCCATCGGCGCCGAAGTCAGAATATTGCCTACCTGTTTTCGCATTGAGGGCCACAAGAAAGAGATCATGCGTTGCGATAAATACGCGCGCGTCATCGCTGTCGTCGTCCTCCCAGTACGACACGCCGCGATGCTGCCATCCCATGTTCCCAGGACGTTCGAGTCGATCGTATGTGCGCGGGTCGTACGACCAGACCATTTCACCTGTTCCGGCGTCGAGCGCCGCGACCTGGCTCAGGGAAGTGCTGAGATAGACGAGGCCGTCGACCATGAGTGAGACGGATTTAAACGGGCCTGGGCGAAGTTGTTCTCGCTCACTGGTAACTTCAGTTTCAATGGATGTCCATCGCCATGCAATTTCAAGGTCGTTAAAATTGTCCGGGGTGATTTGATCAAGAGGTGAATACTTTGTGTTCGCAGCGTCATGGCCGAAATGTCTCCACTCCGTATCGGCAACAGACTGGGCACCGGTCTCTGTCGCGGCTACAGACATAAAGAATGCCGCCAGAACGAGATGGACGATGCGGTTAGTTGTTACTCGATTCGATACTGCCTCTGCCATTACGGTGTCCTCCAGGTGTCTCACTCGTCGTCGGTTAAAACGCTCGAACATCTTTTCTGAGTGGCGTTCACGTCGACTGTCGATCTAGGCGACATTAGTCCGGTAATGCGAATACAAACAGATTGTTCCCAGAGCTCGGTCGCAGCTCTGGCGTCAGCCCCATAAAGTGCGACGCGGTTCCGCCGGCGCCGGTGCCGACCGCCACATACTGTCGCCCGTCGACACCGAAACTGATTGGGAAGCCGCTGACCGGCGAACCGAGATTGATCTCCCACAGTACCTCACCGGTTTCCTGGTCGAAGGCACGGAACCGTCCGTTAACGTCGCCACCGAACAGTAGACCACCGCCGGTAGCCACGAGCGACATCGTGGCCGCGCGTTGCTCGTAGAGCCATTCTGTTTCTCCGGTTTCGGCTGAGATGGCTCGCACCGTTCCGACGTTGTCGGTGCCTGGCGCGATCTGATGTCGGTAGGCGATCGCGTAGATGTCCGCGCGACTTTCGTTTGGATCATTCTCGCGAGTTCGATCGAATTCCGTCGTTGCCATCATACGTGCGCATGTGTTGCGTAATGGCATGTACATGGTGTTCGTCAAGGGGCTGTAGGCACCCGCTTCCCAGTCTTTTCCACCATTCCATGTTGGACACGCGAATACTTGCTGACCCGGCTGCGTGAAGACGACTTCCGAGTTGGCCGACACTTCTCCTGTTGCGCCATCGATACCACTGATCACATTTTGCGTGACCGTTGGATTTGCCCACAGAAATTCGCCTGTCTCGCGGTCGAGCGTATAGACCACCCCCGTCTTTCCCGGAATACCGGTCACGACTTTTCGCTCTTCGCCGGGCTGTAGTCTCGGGTTGATCCAACTGACCTCGGAGGGGGCTGGTGCTACTGCGGTATCGACCAAGATCCGCTCAAAGGGATGGTCGAGGTCCCAGTGATCATTGAGGTGCTGATAGTGCCATCGAATCTCACCGGTATCCACATCTAGCGCCAGCGTAGAGTTATGGTACAGGTGCGTGTTGTTTACGCCACCGAGCATGAATTTTGGTGCCGGTGATGTGACCGAAGTGCCTTGATAAACGAGTCGCAGTTCCGGGTCGTAGCTGGCCGGCATCCAGCTACCGACGTGGATTCGCTGTTCATAGGGGACACCGCCCCAGGTTTCATCGCCGGGCTCACCCGGGAGGGCGACGGTACTGCGACGCCAGACTTCTTCACCAGTGCGAGCGTCGTGCGCAATGACGACACAGGTTTCAGGTCCACCTTGTGGGCGGCAACTTCGCCCGGAGATCATCTTCCCGTCGGCGATGATCGGACCAGCACTGTGGCCGGCTGGATTGACCTGGTAATCAAAAATTTGGGTCTCCCAAACAATCTCTCCTGTTGTTGCATCAAGACCGATGGCAAAATCGTCGTCGGTTGTATTGACGATCAGTCGGTCGTAGATGGCAACGTTTCGATTGGTGCGTGCGTTTCCTCCGACCATCTCGTAAACGTCTTCTGGGAGGTCTCGCCGATAGGACCATTTCAGGTCACCGGTGACGGCGTCGATCGCTTCGATTACATCGTCTGACTGAGGCATATAGAGGATGCCGTCATAGACCAACGGCGTGCCTTCCTGCCGTCCGGTCGCCAATCCTCGCGTCCAGACCATACGCAGGTCGCCGACGTTCTGACGATCGATCTGGTCTAAAGGACTGTAGCCCCAGCTGTCGGTTGTTCGCCGCCAGGTCAGCCAGTCTTCATCGGCTGGGTTCTCCAGCATGGCGTCAGTCACTGGCACAAACGAGTTGCGTTCCTGCGTGTACACGTTGTCTGTGGCTGTCGTCACACAGAGCACTGCACTGGTGATGGCGATGGTTCGTAAGAGTTTCGGTCGCCTACGGGTCATTCTGAAGCTCCCTTGATGTGCGGAATGAGGATCATAAAACAGCAATTGTTATTCTCTTTTCACCCAACATGAAAGAGCGGTACTCGAGATGGGGTGACTCCGTTTGAATATTAGTCTGGTAAAGCAAATACGAATAGTGTGTTTCCGGCACTGGGACGGATTTCTGGCGTCAGTCGGCCGAAAAGCGACGCTGTGCTCGCCGTTCCAGTGCTGACCACAATGTATTGCGTTCCATCCACCGCGTAAGTGATTGGAAAGCCCGTGACGGCTGACCCAAGGTTGATTTCCCAGAGAATGTCACCAGTCTCTTGGTCGAAGGCTTTAAATCGTCCATTCACGTCTCCTCCGAAGACGAGGCCTCCGCCAGTCGCCATGAGAGACATTGTGGCTGATCGTTGTTCGTGGAGCCATGTCGTTTGACCGGTTTCTGCTGAGATTGCACGAACAGTGCCAACTTGGTCGGTGCCCGGTGCGATCTGATTTCGTACGGCAAGTGCGTAGTGCGAGGTGCCGGCTGCCTGAGTTGCGAGCATGCGTGCGCACGCGTTTCGCAACGGCATGTACATCATGTTCGTTAGCGGACTGTACGCGCCCGCTTCCCAGTCTTTACCGCCATTCCAGGTAGGACACGTAAAGACTTCTTGTCCGAGGGAACTAAAAACGAGTTCGCCATTCACAGATACCGCGCCTGTAGCACCGTCGATGTCGTTGATGACGTTTTGTGTGACGGTTGGTGTCGCCCACAAAAATTCTCCGGTTTGTCGATCGAGTGTGTAGACCACACCGGTCTTTCCCGGGATGCCTGTCACGACCTTTCTGATTTCGCCCGGGTTGAGGTTTGGGTTGATCCAACTCACCGCGGTGGCGTCCGGCACGACAGCAGTATCGACAAGTAGGCGTTCAAAGGGATGGTCCAGGTCCCAACTGTCGTTTAAATGTTGGTAGTACCACACGATCTCACCTGTATCGCCGTCGAGTGCGAGTGTGGAGTTATGGTACAAGTGTGTCTTGTCGGCTCCGCCGAGCATGAATTTTGGCGCCGGGGACGTGACGGACGTGCCGACGTAGACGAGATTGAGTTCTGCATCGTAACTGGGCACCATCCAGGAACCCACATGCGCGCGCTCTTCGTAGGGCACGTCACCCCAGGTTTCGTCACCAGGTTCGCCTGGTTTTGGGATGAGCTGTCGACGCCACAGTTCTTCTCCGGTACGGGCATCGTGCGCGATGATGGCGCATGCGTCCGGACCACGCATGGGGCGACAGCTGCGCCCTGAGATGACTTTTCCGTTAGCGATAATAGGACCCGCCGAATGGCGTGCCGGGTTTTTGGTGTAATCAAAAATCTGTGTTTCCCAGGTAAGGGTGCCCGTCTCTGCGTTTAGCGCAAAAATGTAATCATCATTAGCGGTATCAATAATCGTATTGCCATAAATTGCGATGTTGCGATTCACACTAATCAGGCCGCCCATGTATTCATTGATGTCGGCAGGGATTGGTCGTTGATATTCCCAGACTAGGTCGCCCGTGACGGCATTGATCGCTTGAATAATGTCATTTGGGTTCGGCATATAGAGCATGCCGTTATAGGCCAGTGGTGTGCCTTGCTGTGCCCCTTGTCGGAGGCCACGTGACCACACTAGCCGCAACTGATCGACATTGTCTGTATTGATTTCGTCCAAGGGGCTATAGCCCCAGCTATCGAGCGTACGACGCCACATTAACCAGTCTTCGTCGCTTGGATCCTGAAGCATGTCATCAGTGATCGGGACGAAACTGCTGGGACTTTGCGTGTGCACCGATTCTATGGATACGAGTAGGAGCGCCAATATGCAGACTGCGAATATCATGCAGGTCGCTGTGCGTTGATGGTGCGGCATCGGAAGACTCCTTTCGGTACTGGTGCAGTGGTCAGTTGGGTCGCCATTATTACGGTGTTCTAGTCGAAAAACTAGTGTCTTTTGGGAATGCGGCATCGAGTGCTTGCGCGAACTCCTTCAACGGTCCATCATGGTCCTACAAACTTACCGGAGGCTCGGTGTTATGGCCATTGTTGCTACGCTCATGGTGCTTGCGTTCGGCACGCTCGGCGGGGTTGCCGCGCAACCCACCGAATTAGATTTCGATTACTTCAAAAATAATGTTGAGCCGATTTTTCTTGAAAGAAAAGAAGGTTTTACACGTTGCATAGTCTGTCACTCGGATGAAAACCGTGTTGGGTTTCTTCAAGAATTGGATCGCGGAGCGGATACATGGACGGATGAGCAGTCACGACTTAATTTTGAGGCGGTGTCTCAGCTGGTTAAGCCTGGAGATCCGCTTGGGAGTCGTTTGTTGATGCATCCCCTGGAGCCGGATGCGGGCGGCGACGAGTTTCATAATGGCGGCCGGCAATTTTCGTCTCAGGACGACCCATGGTTTCAAACACTGTCTGCGTGGGTCCGTGGTGAAACCGGGAACTAGGTCGAGGAGGAAACATACGATGTTGAAGTCAATACGGTCGGTGAGAAATCCTGGAGTGATGGTGGCGTCGGTTGCCGTGGCTCTGGCGGTTCCAACAATAACTGCGGCGCAAGGTCAGGTGCGCATTGTCCAGACAAATAGCGCGGGCGATAACGTGCACGTCATTGACCCTGTGACGAATACGGTAATTGGAGAAATATCTGGCATTGAACGGGCTCATGGTGCGGCACCGTCGCCGGATGGACGCCATTTATACGTCGCGAATGAATCGGATGACACGGTCGACGTCGTTGATATGGTGATGATGAAAGTCGTCAAACAAATCGTGCTGAGTGGCCGGCCCAATAATATTGCTATTACGCCTGATGGGCGGAAGGTTTATGTGGCGATTGCGCAATCGCCTGGTGCGTTGGAAGTGATCGACACGGCGACCAATGAAATCTCAGCGACGATTTCAGTTCACGGCGGTGTTCACAATACATACGTCACTCCGGATGGTAAATATGCAGTCGCGGGCATGATTGGCGCCCGTAATATTACCGTTGTCGATACGGAAACTGATATGCCTGTGTGGACGACATATTGGGATCTAGGGATTCGGCCGATGGCATTTGATACGAATTCTGACGGGTCAACCAGGCATATTTATGCGCAGTTGTCGAATTACAACGGCTTTGGCGTGCTTGATTTTGAGACGCGCAAAGAGGTCGCACGGATTGAGTATCCGGAAGTGGCATTTGACGAGCAAACGCCTGGCCACGGTGGAAACACGGCGCACGGCATTGGCGTGACGCCAGATAACAAGTATCTGGTTGCGAACAGCAGTCTAAACAGCAGCGTGTATGTGTATACGCTCCCTGACTTAGATCTTGTCGGTGGGGTTCGTGTTGGGCATTCACCGAATTGGGTCACTATGACGCCGGACAGTCAATATGCCTATGTCTCTGTCTCTGGTCAGAACAGTGTTGCAGTGATTGATATCGCGAAGGTGGAAATGATTACGGAAATCAAGACCGGTGGTCAGGTGCCGAAGCGGAACACTACGATGACGGTTGTCGGTCCGTAATAGCGGGATGGAGATGTTTGCGTCTCGTCCGGTGGCGACGCTCGCAGTAGTTGGTGTGTTGGTTGCGATCGGGTTGCCACGTTGGAGCGTGGCGCAAATACCGTCTGTAGCTGATGGTATTTACACGAGTGAACAGGCGGACCGTGGTGCCGAGCTCTACGATGGGCAATGTATTGCGTGCCATGGGTCGATTAATCAGTTGATCCCAGAGATGGCGACGCTGCTGGCAGACCATACCTTTCGGGCCAGGTGGGAACAGCGCTCGCTCGGCGAATTATTTGATTTGATTCAGGTAGAGATGCCGCAGGACAGTCCTGGTTCGCTCGCAGATAGTGAAGTGGCTGACGTGTTAGCGTTTATCTTGCGTGGTAATCGTCGTCCTGAGGGACAACTGGTGCTATCGAGTGATTCGGCCGTATTAGCGGAGATACCATTCGCCCCCGGTTCCTAGTCCGAGCGCGTCCAGTTGACGGTGGTAATTCGAAGGTCCGGACGGGTTCTTCAGTGATGTGCTGTTTCGGTGTGTTGTAGGACGGTTAATTGAGAATCTATTAGGAGTAGCAAATGTTTCGAGTGGTAGGAGTCGGTATGTGTGTCATGGTGGGCTTGGCGGGTGTGTTGGGATGTGCCGCTGAGGATGTCCAATCGGTTGAGGCGCAAGAAGCTAATACAGCAGCATCGCCACCGACTGACTTGTATGCAGGTTCTCCGTACCTGAGAGAGTTGCGAAACTCACTTGTGTACGGCGAAATCTGGGAACGGCCACAACTCTCGAAACGTGACCGCAGTCTCATTACGATCGCGGTGTTGCAGGCGTTGGCTCGTGAGGAATTGGCGATTCATATTCCACGCGGTCTCGAGAACGGCCTGAGTCCTGAAGAAGTTTCTGAAATTATTTTGCACGTGACGTTTTATGCAGGGTGGCCTACTGGAGTGCAGGCATCTCTGACGGCTGCTGCGGCATTTGAAGATCGTGGTGTCTCGCTTGGTGACTTGCCTCGTGCGCCTGCAGGTTCAGACGCGTCGACACCGGGGTCGTTGAGTGATGCCTATGCGGCGGTACCGCGTCTTGGCGAACTTCGCAATAGCTTGCTTTACGGCGATATCTGGGAGCGGCCACTTTTGTCGAAGCGTGACCGGAGTCTTGTGACAGTGGCTGTGAACCAGGCGCTGTACGCGACAAATGAACTGCGACTTCATATTGACCGGGCGCTCGATCAAAATGGTGTCACGCCACAAGAGATTTCTGAGGTGATTTTGCACGTGACGTTTTATGCGGGCTGGCCAGCGGCTGTAAATGCTGGTCGGCTGGCGACGGCGGCATTTGAAGCGCGTAACGTGGATCTTTCCGAACTTGAGTAAGTGCTATGGGGAATCAAGCCATTGACCGGCTTGCATGACGTGTTCAACGGCACCCATATTCTGAATGTCCGTTCGTGGGTCGCCTCGGAGAACTACGAGGTTGGCTTGTGCGCCAATCTTGAGGGTCTCGAACGGCGGATTCGATTCATTGAGAGTGTGTCCGGCGATAACTACGCGGCCGCGCCCATCAATAATCGTGCCACCTTTTGGGACCGGGGTGTCGGCACGAGTGCCGATGGTTTCAATGACGGTTCCGCGGACAACGACGACGGCATCGTCAATCGATTCAACTCCGGGGCCAGTTATTACTGTTGCGCCGAGGATGGTGATCGGTGGGCCGGCAGTAGGGAGCCGGTCGGAGGTCGGACCGCCGCTACTATTGCAGGCGGATAGAACGAAAAATAGAGCGATAGAGTATCGGTAGAGCGAAGGGTGCATCCCTTGAAGTTCTCATGTTTTGCGAGACAATGACAATTATTAAAGCGTTTACTGAGTGGTGACTGTGATCAGAACTAGCATGTTGGTTGTCGTGGTTGTGGCTGTTTTGTGCGGCCGTGCATCCGGCCAGGACGGTACGACGAACGGCGAGTGGCGCTCGTATGCGGGAGATGTGTGGGGAACGAAGTATGCCGCACTCGATCAAATCACCGGTGAGAATTTTTCTGACTTAGAAGTTGCGTGGCGATGGCAGACTGCTGATGCATTGTTGCCCTATCCTACGGTCGACGGTGTCACGAGGCTCGAGGCAAGTACTGTCTTTGATCGTTTGGAGCAGGACAATCCTGGACTCTGGGTGACGCGACCAGGCATTGGACGGTTGTCTGCAACACCACTCATGGTAGATGGCGTTCTATTTCTCAGTACTCCGTTGTATCAGGCCGCGGCGATAGATGCGCGCAGCGGGGAAACCTTGTGGGTCTATAACCCTCGCGTGTATGAGCAAGGCAGTCCGCCTTTGCCGAGTCCGTGGAACCATCGCGGCGTTGCGTATTGGGAGGGAGATGGTCTTGCGCGGATCATCTGGGGAACTGGAGATGGTTACCTTACGGCTGTAGACGCGACAACAGGGTTGCTGGCCACGGGCTTTGGCGAGAGCGGTCGTGTCAGTCTTGAAGAGGGTCTCCCACGCGCACGTGAAAATCCGAGTCGGCTGCCGCCACCGTCTCGGTCGCCGCCTCTCGTAGTCGGTGACACGATTATTGTGGGTTCGTCTGTGCACGACTATTTAAGTCGAAAGGAAAACACTCCTGGTTTTGTCAGGGCGTATGACGCGCAAACAGGTCGGCATAAATGGGATTTTCATAACGTCCCGCAAAGTGCGGACGAGTATGGTGCTGATACGTGGGCCAATGAGTCGTGGCGGTATTCTGGCAATACAAACGTGTGGGGGCATCTCGCGGCTGACCCTGAATTGGGATACGTCTACTTGCCGACAAGCACTCCGACGTCTGACTACTACGGCGGCCATCGACTCGGTGATAACTTGTTTGCGGAGAGCCTGGTCTGTGTCGATATTGAGACCGGGCAACGCGTGTGGCATTTCCAGATGGTGCATCACGGGGTGTGGGACTATGACAATCCCACGGGTCCCAACCTCCTCGACATCACGGTTGGTGACCGGACGGTCAAGGCTGTTGCTCAAATCACGAAACAGGGATTCGTGTACACATTTGACAGAGTCACTGGGGAGCCTATTTGGCCGATTGAAGAGCGGGTCGTAGCAACCGATACTGATTTGGCCGGAGAAGTGTTGTCGGAGACGCAGCCGTTTCCGACCAAACCGCTGCCATTTGAATTCCAAGGAACCTCGATAGACGATTTGGTCGATTTTACGCCTGAGATCCGGCAAATGGCGATTGAGGCCGTCGAAGGGTTTCGCTTAGGTGATCTGTACACACCGCTTTCACTGCGAGGAACGATTTTTCGCCCGGCGGCTGGCGGGGGAGCGAGTTGGGGAGGGGGGGCGGTTGACCCTGAGACTGGGTTTCTCTATGTCCCTTCGAGAAATGTGCATTCGGTGATGCGTTTTCGAGAACCTGGCGATAACGATGAAGGTGCGACACTCCGATATCTGTTGAGTCGTGGCAATGCACCGTTTATTGAGGGTGGCAACGACCGGCGCACTCCTCAGATGCCTCAGGGGCTTCCCCTGTGGAAGCCGCCGTATTCTCGAGTGACTGCGATTGATATGAATACGGGGGAACATCGGTGGATGACACCACTGGGAAATGGCGATCGATTTCGAAATCATCCGGTGTTGCGGTCCTTGGACCTTCCCCCGCTTGGTGGAGACAGCGGCCGTAACGGCCCCTTGCTCACGAAGACAATTTTGGTGCAGACGTTGACCGCAGGTGGAGAGAATGGCGGGCCGCAACTGGTGGCTTACGATAAAGATAGCGGGAGTGTCGTTGGTGCTATTGATTTGCCTGGAGGGGCGATTGGTACCCCGATGACGTACATGCTTGATGGGCGGCAATATATTGCCGTGACGGTCGGCGGAGTGGTGCCTGGGTTGGTAGCACTGACGCTGCCGTTATAAGGTTACGGTAACGCACGGAGCGAAAAACCAAATGGGGGGGGACGTGATGTTTGAAGGAAAACTTATCGTGGCGCGTACGTTCGGTGTTTCGGTTGCGTGTGGGTTGGTTTTACTTGTTGCGACGCCAGCACTTAGTCAAGATGTGAATCGGACTGAGTGGGGACATCCTGATATACAGGGGATATGGGATTTTCGGACCATTACACCGCTCGAGCGTCCAGAAGAACTGGGTGACCAGGAGTTTATAAGTGCAGAAGAGGCGGCGAATGCAGAACAGGAAGTGATCAGCAGAAATGAAGAATTGGCGAATCGGGCCGCACGCAGGACTAGTAGTACGGAAAGTGTTGATAGAGGCGAGGATGGTGCGCCTGGCTTTTACAATAACTTTTGGCTTGATCGAGGGACGAGAAGCACACGTCAGACGTCGCTGGTAATTGATCCGCCGAATGGGCGTATTCCTGCAATGACTGATCGAGCCCAGCGGATTGCGAGCCGGCGCCGGGAGTACCGAAGCGACAATCCCGCGAATACCTGGTTGGACCGGAGTGCGTATGATCGATGCATCCTTGGATTTAATGCCGGGCCACCAATCACGCCTGGTGGCTACAACCAGAACGTACAAATTTTCCAGACGGCGGACCATGTGGTGCTGGTAACAGAAATGGTGCACACGCATCGTGTCGTCCCGCTGGACGGCCGTGCATATCTTGGCCATGAGATACGCCAGTGGTCTGGTGATTCGCGCGGATATTGGGATGGCGATACCTTGGTTGTAGAGACGCGAAACTTTCGGCAAGAACGCGGTTGGCGGGGGACCAGTGAAAACATGACATTGGTTGAGCGCTTTACACGTACCGATGCAGAGACACTGGAATATCGCTTTACAGTCACCGACCCAGAGACATGGACGCGGCCGTGGACAGCATCGATACCGATGCAACTGAACGACCAAGCCGTCTTCGAATACGCCTGTCATGAAGGTAATTATTCGATGCCAGGCATACTCGGCGGTGCACGGATGGATGAGGTTCGAGCGGGCGAGCAATAGCCGTCGGGCTGGTTAGGGGTTCGCGCTCTAGACCTATGGGGGTGTCTCGGCGAGGTGTTAGTTGCAGTCTTCTGGGTTACGGCGCATGATAATGCGGTAGATAGGCGATAGGTGCGAGCTATGACACAGTTCTCATCCAACCGCTGGAACGCGGTCTTCCTTTGTGTTGGCATTCTAATGTACGTCGGCATGCGCGACGTGCAAGCACAAGACACCCGCCTTGTAGAGGCGGTGAAGTCACAAGATCGTGTCGCTGTTGATGCATTCCTGACCGACCAGGTCGACGTGAATATTGCCCAACCTGATGGCGCGACCGCTTTACACTGGGCGTCCTACCATGACGACTTAGGGCTCGTTGAATTATTACTCGATGCTGGCGCCAAGATTGATGCCGTAAACGATTACGGGATCACGCCATTGAGTTTGGCTTGCGAGAATGGTGCAGCCACGATGGTATCGCGTCTTATCGCTGCTGGCGCGAGTCCGGACATTACACGAAGTACAGGTGAAACACCGCTAATGACCTGTGCGCGAACTGGTTCGGTCGAAGCCGTTACGGCATTGTTGACTCAAGGTGCCGACCCGAATGCCTCGGAATCCTGGCAGGGGCAGACAGCGTTGATGTGGGCGGCTGCGGAGGCGCACACCGGTGTGGTTCGCGCATTGATTGATCATGGAGCGACTATCAGTGCGCGCTCAACTAACGGGTATACGGCGATACTCATTGCGGCTCGTGAAAACACACCGAAACTTACCCAATCGCTATTAGAGGCTGGGGCTGATGTCAACGATGCATCGCC
>CAZWKO010000027.1:0-14622 GCA_964634925.1 uncultured Vicinamibacteraceae bacterium | reverse complement strand
GCTTTCAGTCGCTTCACCTCCACCGCTCGTAAAGAAAAAATGATTAATCGATGGATAGCAAAATGCTGCAAGTTGTTCGGCCAGTTCGATTGCGCGCGGATTAGAGCTTCCGGTATATCCGGAAACATATGCCAATTGGCCAGCCTGCTTATGCATTGCTTCCACAAGTTTCTGGTTGCCGTGGCCCGCTGTGACATTCCAGAGGCCAGCGAGTCCGTCAATAAATGTGTTGCCATCAGCATCCGTCAGAATTGCGCCTTGCCCGGAAACCCACACCTTGGCTTGTTGGTGAAGCTTGGTGCTGTGTAGTGGGTGGAGCAGGTGTGCACGGTCTCGTGCCAAGAAATCGGCACCGTTACTCGTGGTCTTTGTCATAGACGCGCTTAGATGTCGTTGGTGGCAACGAGACCCGGTTTGGTTAGGCAGAATAGCACGTGACCGTGCTACTCTACGATAGATTTATGAGGCAACAGAGCTGCCTGTTTCTAGCCACGGTCGTCTGCTTGTTTGCAGCCAGCATGTCACCTCGTGCGCGTGCCGATATAACCGTTCCATCGCTCGATGGGGCCCTAGTGTCTCCCTTGGACGCGCCCGGTGAAATAACAGTTTTGATGTTTGTAACAACAGATTGTCCAATTGCGAATCGCTATGCGCCGGAGATTCGTCGCATTTACGAAGAATTTGACGATAGAGTGACTTTTTGGCTGGTCTATGTTTCTGACCATGGTCAGATCAGTGACCTTACTGACCATCATGACTCCTTCGGTTTTCCAATGCAGGGTGTTCGGGATCTTAACAACGCGCTTGTCCAAGTGACTGGTGTGACCGTTACACCAGAGGTTGCTGTTTACGATACAAACCAGAAACTGCGCTACCGTGGTCGCATCGACGATAGGTACGTCGAATTTGGTGTTACTCGCTCGACTGCAAGTACGCACGACCTGCGCAGCGTGCTTGCACGGCTAGTGGCGGGAGAACGAGTGTCATATTCAGAGACGCGGGCAGTGGGCTGTTATATCCCGAGCGTTGGTGATTGATTCGAGAACATTACGATACCGCTAGAGGAGGAAGTTTGTGATGAAACGTACGAAGATGGTGTCCACGTTGCTAGTCTGTTCGCTCGGGTTGACGGTGTCAGCACTCGCACAGGACGTTACGAAATACATCCGTTATGAGCACAACGGCGTGATCACCCACGGTATTTTGGAAGGTGAGACGATCCATCAGCTGCGAGGCAATATTTTTGAGTCTGCAGAGCGTACCGGGACGACGGTTGCTATCAACGACGTGAATATCTTGACTCCGACAGAGCCGACAAAAGTACTTGCAGCGGGCTTAAATTACCGCAGTCACTTAGGACAAGCGAACCCCGCAGAGTATCCAGGCATTTTTGATAAGCATGCGACCTCTCTGATTCCTCACGAGGCAACGGTTGCCTACTACGAAGATGCGACGAATCTGCATTTTGAAGGTGAGATGGTACTGATTATTGGAAAGACTGCGCAGAATGTGTCGGTCGCGGATGCGCCTGACTACATCTTTGCTGTTGCTCCCGGTAATGACATTAGCGAACGAGTGTGGCAGAGCAATGACTTGCAATGGTTTCGTGCCAAAGGCGCTGATACGTTTGGGCCAGTCGGGCCTGTAATGGTCAGTGGTGTTGATTACAACGACTTACTGCTGCAAACGAGGGTAAATGGCGAGGTCAAGCAATCACAGAGAACCAGAGACCTGATTTTCGACTCGTCCTTCTTGGTGAGCTACATCAGTCGTTACGTGACACTCAATCCTGGTGACATGATTTACACGGGAACTCCTGGTGCGACGTCTGCAATGCAGCCAGGCGACGTTGTTGAGATTGAGCTTGAACATGTTGGGTTGCTTCGCAACACTATCGGTGAAAAAGGTGCACGGCCTGCGAACAATGAGTAATTTCGGGTGGTCTGTGTGTCCTGAGCTAGCTCGTTTGTTGGGGATGAGGTTCGGACCCAAAGTATCTGAGAATTTAACTGTATCCTCTGTTAACATGGCCTGATACGAAGCGTGTTCGACCCTTGATTATCTGAGAGGTGACCGTGGCTGTTACCGAGCGTATCGTTTGTCTAACCTTTCTTGGTGTGTTTGGCAGTATCCCTGTCATTGCGGCAGAGTCTGTTCCGACTTTTACGCGAGACGTAGCCCCAATTTTTTATGAGAATTGCGTGTCGTGCCATCGTCCGGGTGAATTTGCACCGATGTCGTTGATTACGTATGACGATGCCCGTCCTTGGGCACGGGCGATCAAGCAGCGTGTTGAAGCTCGCGAAATGCCCCCATGGGATGCTGAGCCAGGCCACCAGAAATATGCAAATGATGCCAGTTTGAGCTTTAATGAGATTCAGACGATCTCGGCGTGGGTTGACAGCGGTTCACCAAAGGGTGATGACGCCCACCTTCCTGTTGTTCCGAAGTTTGCTGCTGAGTGGACAATCGGAGACCCCGATGTAGTTCTGAGCATGTCGGAGCCTTACGCTGTGCCGGCGGATGGCACTGTGCCGTATCTCTACTTCACGGTCCCGACCAATTTCAAAGAAGACAAATGGCTTCAGGCTGTTGAACTGCGGCCAGGTGATCGTCGCGTGGTACACCACGTCATCGCCACCTTGCAGAGACCTGATTTTGAGAAAACGCCATCAGCAAAGCCAAGTCTTACGAGGAGTCAGAAAAGAGCCACGGGTTCACTTGGCGGTACGGTTCCGAACAAGCTCGGTGTTGTTTATCCAGACGGTGTAGCAAAGAAAATTGAAGCAGGGACAGAAATCGTTCTGCAGATGCATTACACGACGATTGGCGAAGCCACAATCGATCAGACAAGTGTGGGTTTGATTTTTAGTGATTCGCCGCCCAAGCGCACTGTCGGCGGTGGTCAGGTAATAAATACGCGCTTTGAGATTCCTGCTGGAGCCGAGAATTACGAAGTTCGGGCTGAGCGAACCATCAAGGAAGATACCTACCTCACCACGATGACGCCGCATATGCATTCTCGAGGAAAGTCATTTGTCTATACCGCGGTGTATCCGGATGGGGCAGAAGAGGTGTTGTTGAATGTCCCGCAGTATCGATTCGATTGGCAGTTGACCTATGAGTTTGCACAGCCGAAGCTACTGCCGGCTGGAACTAGAATTGTTGGTGTGGCGCATTTCGACAATTCAGTCAATAACCGCGACAATCCCGATGCCACAGCCGATGTGCGATGGGGAGATCAGACATGGGAAGAGATGATGATCGGTTTCTTTGGGACCGTTGACGCGGTGAATGCCATCACGTCGACAACCGATAACAACGAATAATATCGCGCTGACAATTTTCCCAGCATTATTTGGGTCGGTCGCCGTACCGGTGGCCGACCCATTGCTATGTACGAGGACTGAAACATATTCTTAGACATACCGTATGTCACTTCGTTTATTTAGTGTTGTCGTCTTCGTCTGTTGTATGTGCCTGTTTGCAACCGCTGCCGGGGCGCATCCCATGGATACTCAAAATGCGGCTTTTGTCCAGGGTGTTGACGGCGCTGCTCCAGCACCATTTATGTATCTGGGTGCCAAGCACATGGTTACTGGATATGACCACTTACTATTTCTCGTCGGGGTCATCTTCTTTTTGTATCGACTCAGGGATGTGGTGCTGTATGTGAGTCTATTCACATTAGGGCATAGCGTTACGCTGTTAGTGGGCGTGTTATGGGGGGTTGAAGTAAATGCGTACGTGATAGATGCCATCATTGGATTATCGGTGTGCTACAAAGCGTTCGAAAATATGGGTGGCTTTAACAGAGTGTTTGGCTGGCGACCTAACGCGAAGGTCGCTGTTTTAGTGTTTGGTTTATTTCATGGTTTGGGGCTGGCAACGAAACTGCAGGAATTTACAGTGACCACAAATGGGTTGGTCGCAAATATTTTAAGTTTTAATGTAGGCGTTGAGATCGGTCAGGTGTTGGCATTAACAGCTGTTTTGATTGGCATTACGTTTTGGCGAACACAGCCAAGCTTTACTCGTCATGCCTTTGCGACGAATAGCATTCTGATGGCTGGCGGTTTTATCCTCACCGCACAGCAACTGTTTGGCTATGTTTTTTATCCTTAGGTGATCATGAATACTGTTGGTTCGGACCAGGTGCAGCGCGTTTCCATTAAGAAACTTGGTGTGGCGACACTCGGTTCGGTGTTGATTGCCGTATTGGTTTTTGTCGGTGCTGTGTTGCCTGCTGAGTACGGTGTAGACCCGTTGGGCACTGGCGAAGCGTTAGGTCTTCTCGCGCTTGCTCAGGTTGTTGCTGTCACGGCGGAAGATGGAGAATATCGCACGGACACGCTCGAATTTCGGTTAGCCCCTGCGGAATGGGTCGAGTACACCTATCGTCTTCAAGAGGGTGGAGCAATGGTGTATACGTGGCTGGCTACGTCGTCCGTTGAATACAATTTCCACAGTGCACCGGATGGTGCCCCGCCAGGTTACGCTGAAAGTTTTGATAGTGCTGCGAGTGTAACGGCTAATGGAAGTTATGTGGCTCCATTTACAGGCGTTCACGGTTGGTATTGGGAAAATCCAGGCACAGAGGAGCTCACAATTACGTTAAGTACGGCCGGTTTTTATCGTGACGCCCACGTCGCCAGGGACCGAGCTGATGGGTATCGTGATTTGATGGATGCCCGAGGAAATCTACTCAACGAAGGCAGTAGGTGATCTGATTCGCTCTGTCGGTTTGGGCCGATTGCATCTAATAACTTCAGTACAATGCGCTGTTTAGTAGTTATGTCGAGAATCAATGTGTGCCTCGTTTTGCTCTTAATAGGGCTGGGTGGTTTCGTGGGTGATGACGTTGTCGCGCAAGAAAGCCTTGATCCTAATTATCGGGCCCCAAGAACCGTTGATCAGGTTCCTGATATTTCTGGGATTTGGAGGAATGACACCCTGACTCCCTTTGAACGTCCAATCGCTCTTGGCGATCAGGCTTATTTGAGCAACGAGGAAGCCGCTGCCGCTGCGCAGCGCAGCGTGGATTCACGCGCGAGCGATAATGCCCCCGGCGGTCGACGCACAGTCGCTGGGCGACCTTGGGAGAGTGGCTATAACGAGTTCTGGCAGGACGCGCGTGAGACCGTGGTGCACACCCGGCGTACGTCAATGATTGCTGACCCGGCGTCCGGTCGAGTACCAACACGACCGGCTGCCGACGAGCGGGCTCGGTGGTTGGTCGCGAATCGGAGTGACACGTACGCAAACATGAGCCCATATAGCCGGTGTATCACCCGTGGTATGCCCGGGTCGATGATTCCGAATACCTACAACACGGGGAATCACATTTTCCAGATTCCTGGTTACGTTGTCATTTTGTATGAGATGGTGCGTGAGCCCAGGATTATTCCGCTCGATGACCGGCCGTCGATTGATCCTAAGATCCGACAATGGATGGGGGATACCCGCGGTCGTTGGGAAGGTGAAACTCTCGTGGTTGAGACGAATCATTTCACTGAAAAAGCCTGGATTACTCCGAACCAGAATGCGGGGCGGATGCACGGGGTGCCGGTCAGCCACGAACTGAAACTGGTAGAGCGGTTTACACGTGTGGCGGATGACATTCTCGATTGGCAGGTGCAGGTCGAAGATTCTCAGACTTATACCCAACCGTGGACGCTTGAACTCCCTTTGCGGCGCGACATGGACTACACGCTGTATGAGTACGCATGCCACGAAGGTAACCGTGCGGTTACCGGAATCCTTGGTGGGGCACGCCACCTTGAGCGCCAGCAGTCACCGTAACAAACATGTGGCTTGGTTTAGCTATGCCAGTGTTTCCAGCGTTGCAGTGAGCAAGCGATAGAATCGTTCAACCGAACCGATGTGAACTCGCTCGTCCGGCGAGTGAGGAAATTCAATAATAGGTCCGAATGAGATCATGTCCATGCCAGGCACTTTTTTTCCGATGATCCCGCATTCAAGCCCGGCATGAATTGCTTTGACGTCAGGTTCTGTGCCGAGCTCTTTTAGGTGTGCTAATTTGACGACTTCCAGTAAATGGGACTGCAGGTTGGGTTTCCAGCCTGGATAGGCTGCGAACTCCTCAACACGAGCTCCGGCCAGTTGGCCTCCCGCGTCGATGCGTCTCCGCAGGTCGACAAGCGATGCATCAATAGACGAACGGGTACTCGTGGTAATCACCAAAGTCCCGGCATTGGATTTCGCTGTAGCGACGTTGTTGCTGGTTTCGACAAGGTCAGGAATGTCATAGCTCATGGCGTCTACGCCGTGTGGCAGTGTTGTGAGCAACTGCAAGGCTGTCATGGTGCTGTGATGGTCCCATGCACTGGCAACAGGCTCGGAGTCAGATACCGTAAGCGCCATACTTGGATCGACTGATTGATATTGGGTTTGGATTACGGAGAATTCGTTATTGAGTGCAGTGGCAAGTGCTTGTCGGTCTTCCGATTTAACGACTATCGTTGCGAACGCTTCTCGGGGAATTGCATTGTGAGCACTTCCGCCGTTGAGTGAGGCTATACGGAAAGAAATGTTGTGCCCGGATAACAAGATACGTCCGAGAAGACAAAGTGCATTTCCGCGCTGGAGGTGGATATCACACCCAGAGTGCCCCCCCTTCAGTCCGGTTAAATTGAGTGTCAGCGTTTCCTCCTGATCAGAGACCGGAGCAGCTGTCATGTTTAGCGTGAGATGAGTATCGCCGCCGCCGGCGCAACCGACGTACAGAATGTTTTCTTCTTCTGAGTCAAGGTTAATGAGTTGCCGGCCATCTAAGAGGGAGGCGTCGATTTGCGCTGCACCGGTTAGCCCTGTTTCTTCATCTATTGTGAAGAGAAATTCAAGCGGTCCATGGATTAAATTGGTTGCCGACATGACCGCCAACATTGCCGCAACCCCGATGCCATTATCGGAACCGAGTGTGGTGCCCGTAGCCGTGATGTAATCGCCGTCCCGTGTCGGAACGATTGCATCGTTGGAAAAGTCAAAGTTAACGTCGGCATTTTTTTCTTGGACCATGTCAAGGTGCGATTGCAGGATCGTAGTTGGAGCCTGTTCATGTCCTGTAGTGCCAGACTTGCTGATTACCACGTTGCCAGCGGCATCTGTTTGACATTTAAGACCAAGGTTTTTCGCCACGCCAAGGATGTGATTACGTATTTGTTCTTCATCCTTCGACGCACGCGGAACTGTGAGGATGTCGTCGAAATGTTGCCAGAGTGGGATGGGTTCAAGCGCAGCGACGAACGTCATAGGGTCTCCTTGATTCCAAGTGAACGATGAAACGTATCAAACGTTCCCTATTTAGATTACCTGAGATCTGTGAATCGTTGTGGTGGCAGTCTTGTTCCTAATTCACTCTTTGGTAGACAGCATTTCCGAGTCGGCGAAACGGTCCATCGTCAACAGAAAATTCTTCGGTGAGCTGAAAGGCTGTCTCTGATGTCACGGCGATGGTTCGGCGAAGCTGGTACACCTGGTCGTCGTATTCAACTGGCATCGTGACGAAACTGATTCCAATCGGGCTGCGCCAATCAGCGATACTCAGGAGCTCAATGTCATTAGAAAGTGTTTCTTTGAACAAAAGAAACTGATTTTCTGGATCAAAGCCAATGACAAAGTGCTCGGTGTAGTTATCTCCGAATGCGTCACCTATGACCGATCCCTCTGCCCAAGTCGTATCTGTTCGTCGGGTTACGGTGAGGCGACCGCTCCGCGTGCCAATACTGAGCGGCGGAAATTCTCCACCGATGTACTCGAATGCCCACGTCCCTACGAAATATTCGATGCCTTGTTCAACCTGTGGCTGCGGGATATCCCGACGACGACGCTTCTTTAATTCAACCTCGAATAGTAGTTCTTGGTCGCCAAAGATTAGGTATTGATTGCCAGCGAGAATGTTGTTGTCTTCGCTGAGGCGTAGCTCGTACCGAACACTGAGAGACCCTAGACGTGAATCGGCGGTGGATTCAACCGTCAGCGTGTTGCCACTTAATATTGCACTGGATAGCGGTGCTTCACGGCCTGTTGAGAAGCCAGACATCACACCGCTGAACTCGCCGTTTGAGTGGATGAGCGTCAATACGACATCGCGTGTACTTCCGTTCGCACTGATCGTATTGCCTCGCCACGTACCCGAGTATGCGTCCTCGACCGGCTGCGCTAGCGTTGGTGCGGCAATCGCAATAGTGACAATTAGTGCGATCGCATGAAGTCCACCGACGTTCATTGTGTATCGTCGCATGGTTAGAAGCTCCTGTCTGAACGATGGTATCATCCGAGGCCACGTGGATACTCCGCTGACGCCGCTCGAGTTTCAGCGACGCGCTCGCAGTCTGTATGCGAGTCGAGAAGCCGTCGTAGACGGAGACTGCCGGTTTACCTATGAACAGTTTTTTGAAAGGTGCGACCGTTGGTCAAGTGCTCTTCAGCGACTAGGGGTTGCCAAGGGTGACCGAGTCGCCTATATCGCTCCAAATACCCACGTACAACTCGAATCCTTCTACGCTATCCCGCAAATTGGTGCAGTGTTGGTCCCGATTAATTTTCGCCTCAACGCGACAGAATTTGCATACATCATTAATCACAGTGGCGCCAAAGTGGTGTGTGTGCATAACGATCATCTGGAAATGGTTGACACGATTCGAGACAAGTGTCCTCACGTTCATCAGTTTGTTGCTGTTGACGGTGTGCGTGATGGCTGGGCTGATTACGAAACGTTGCTTCAAGACGGGCCGGATCGATTTGATACGCCACCGATCGATGAGCGCGACCTCCTAACGATCAATTACACGAGTGGGACGACGTCACGACCCAAAGGGGTGATGATCACGCATCGAAACGCGTACATAAACATTGTCGGCACACTTATTCATTGGCCGATGACGGTTGACGATCGGTATCTGTGGACTCTTCCCATGTTTCACGCGAATGGCTGGACGTTTACGTGGATCGTGACCGCGGTTGGCGGGCGGCACGTGTGCCTTAGAACTATCGACGTAACGCGCGCGTTCGACTTAATGCGGGATGAATCGATCACGCATATGTGCGCGGCCCCGACAGTGCTCATTTTGTTGGCGAATGCGACTGCTGAACAACGAGGTGTGGTGCGACCAGGGGTTCGTGTGATGACGGCCGGAGCTCCACCGGCCGCGGTGACCATTCAACGAGTCGAAAAAGAATTTGGGTGGGAACTACTTCATGTTTACGGATTAACTGAGACTGCGCCGTTCATCACTGTGTGTGAGCCGACACCCGAGCATCGATTACTTCCGGTTGATGAACGAGCAGTCGTGAAGGCACGCCAAGGTGTCGAGTTGATCACTTCTGGTGAACTTCGGGTTGTGGATGAGAATGGAGAGGACGTGCCCAAGGACGCAACGACGCTAGGGGAAATTGTCGTTCGTGGCAATGTTGTTATGGCTGGCTATTACGACGATCCTGATTCGACTGCGAACGCCATGCGTGGAGGATGGTTTCATAGTGGCGATGCTGCTGTTGTGCATGCCGATGGGTATGTGGAAATTCGTGATCGCTTTAAGGATGTCATCATTAGTGGTGGCGAAAACATTTCGTCAGTTGAAGTCGAAGGTCTCCTGATGCATCACCCCGCCGTGTGTGAAATCGCGGTTGTTGGTGTTGCAGATGAGACATGGGGTGAGACGCCTCATGCGTTTGTTGTCCTTAACCAAGGGATGGCAGTCGATGGAGATGCATTGACGGTCTATGCTCGAGAGCAGATGGCGCATTTTAAGGTGCCCAGAAAATTTCATTTTGTTGAACAGCTTCCGAAAACGGCGACGGGTAAAATTCAGAAATATGTTCTCCGCCGGGGGCAGGCGGCAATCACTAAGCAGTAAGGTGTCGACCAAGGAGAAGAGATGCGTTTAGGACGAATTATTGTGCTCATTATGGTGGCGGGGTCGCTCGCAGGTGGGATGACTGCTTGTTTGGCTGGGAATGCGGCTGATGATCCGAGCCCTCTCGCAGTCAGTGTGCTATCGAGTCGGCAGGATATGGTGACCGGTGGAGACGCGTTACTTCTGGTTGATGTTCGAGATCATGACCTAGAACACGTAAGGGTGACGGTAAATGGTAGTGACGTTACTGCCATGTTTCGTGAGACTTTCGACGGTCAGTTCGTCGGACTGGTTGCTGGGCTTGAGTATGGAGTAAACGATGTCATAGTTTCAGTCAACGCTGACAGTTCAGGGCAAGCATTGAGACTCGTCAATCACTCGGTCGCTGGTCCCGTTTTTTCTGGTCCACATGAGCAGCCATTTATCTGCGAGACAGCGACCTTCGAGTTAGTGTCTGGAGAGACGCTTGGCGACAGCCTTGACCAGAATTGCTCGATTGTTCGGCGTGTTGACTACGCCTACCGTTCTCAAGATGACGACGAATTAAAACCACTTTCTAATCCGGGTCAGTTGCCAGAGAACATCGCGACTGTGACCACGCTTGCGGGTCAGGAGGTGCCGTATGTTGTTCGGATTGAAACTGGAACAATCAACCGTGCGGTCTATCAGATTGCGATGCTGTACACGCCTGGTTCTGATGGTCTGAGACCCAGTCCGTGGATACGGTCACCAGGATGGAACGGTCGTTTGATTTATACCTTTGGTGGTGGATGTGTGAACGGTTGGTATCGTCAAGGTAACAGCACGGGTGGTGTAACCGATGATGTGATGTTGCGCCAAGGGTATGCCGTGGCTTCCTCAAGTCTCAATGTGTACGGCAACAACTGTAACGATGTGTTGGCTGCTGAGACCATGATGATGGTGAAGGAACGTTTTATTGAAGCCTATGGGGCTCCCCGACACACGATCGGGTGGGGTTGTTCTGGAGGGTCCTACCAAAACCACCAAATTGCTGACAACTATCCGGGTTTACTGGATGGCATTATTCCTGGTTGCAGCTTTCCTGACGTGGGTTTTGGAACAGTCCCAATGATCACAGATGCGCGACTGCTAAATCGGTACTTTCAAGAGAAAGCCACTATTGAGTACTCCCTAGACGAGCAGCGTGCAGTAGCTGGTTTTCTGAATCTCAAAACGATGGCAAATGTGTCAATTAATGCGGGACGTATTAACGTGTCAGAATTTTGTCCTGGCGTCCTTCCTGAAGGACAGCGCTACCATGCAACGGACAACCCCAATGGTGCGCGGTGTGACGTGTACAGCCACTACATTAATGTCTATGGTTCAGATTCGGCGAGTGGGTACGCTCGCCGCCCGCTGGATAATGTTGGTATCCAGTATGGCCTTGCGGCACTCAATGACGGTGTCATCACGCCGGCGCAGTTTCTTGATTTGAATCGGCGTATCGGTGGGTATGATGAAGACGGAAACGCGGTTTCCGAGCGAACCACGGCGGATCTCGATGCTGTCCGCATTGCCTATGAGACTGGTCGGTTGACCAACGGGGGTGGTGGCCTGGCAACGACACCGATTATTGATTACCGAGCGTATAGTGATGACCGCGAAAACGGCGATGTGCATGTGCGCTATCACTCGTTTTCGATCCGTGAGCGTCTTCGAAAGGCCAACGGTCGCACTGACAATCATGTGATGTTGGTCGAAGACGATCGGCACGGCCTATACAGCAGTCAAAGTTCCGTGCTGCAGAAGGCCTTGGCAGAGATGGATCAATGGCTCGACAACTTGTCTGAAGATCAATCTGGTGATCCGTTGATTGATCGAGTGGTGCGTGCCAAGCCAGCAACGTTGGTTGACAGTTGCTGGTCACGCGACCAGACGCCTACTCCGATTAAAGAAACGCAGGTGCGTGGCGGAGGTCGCTGTGAAGAATTGTATCCGTCTGCACCGTCACCTCGTGAAGTTGCGGGTGGCCCGCTGGCGGCAGACATCGTCAAGTGCCAGTTAAAACCAGTTGATTTCAATGACTATGCGGTGACCTTTAATGATGCTGATGCTTTACGCCTGCGAGAGATCTTTGCTGATGGCGTATGCGACTGGACGCAGGCCGGCGAAGGGCAAACGGGACTGAAGGGGACTTGGCTGGACTTTGGAAATTAGACTGTGACAGGACGTCTACAGGAGGTTTAGCGCTAGATTGCAAAAGATGTGCCTGAAGCGTTTGATGACGGTGTCTCTCGATGTACAAAGAACACCGCAAAGAGCAGGAATACCAGAAAAGCGGCAGCAGCTGGGATAATCCAAATATCGCTCCACCGGTGGCTGACCGACTCACCGACAAGTGCGTATTGATCGACGATTCTTCCTGACAACCAGGTGCCGATAAAGCCGCCGATGCCGAGCGTTACGAATGCAATGAAGCCCTGTGCTGCGGCTCTGAGGTTTGGCGGTGCTTTTTTGTCAACATAGATTTGGCCAGTTACAAAGAAGAAGTCATAGCAGATGCCGTGGAGCAGGATCCCTCCGTAGAGCATCCACATGCCTGCTCCGGGGTTTCCGTAAGCGAACAGGAGATAGCGAACCGTCCAGGCAAACATTCCAATCAGGAGAAGTTTCTTTACGCCGAGTCGGATCAAGAACCAGGGCATTAGCAGCATAAAACCAATTTCTGACATTTGCCCGAGTGTCATCTTTCCGGCGGCGTTGTCGACGCCGATTTCGTTAAGAAATGGGTTTGCAAATGCGTAGTAGAACTGCAGGGGTATGCATATGAGAAATGAGCCGACGACGAAAATCGCAAACGTTCGTTCTTTCAATAACTGTAATGCGTCGAGCCCTAAAATATTGTGGATCGTAGTCGATGTATCTGTTCCATTGGTTGGTGGCGTGTGGGGTAACAGGAGACAGAACAAACCTAGCAGTATGGAGGCACTGGCACCGATCTGCATCGGTGCAGCGGTCGCTTCGAGGCGAAGGTACCCGACGGCGAGGCCGGCCGCAATCCAGCCGATAGTGCCGAGGACGCGTACGGCCGGAAATTCCTGTCCAGGGTCTGACATGTGACGGAACGAGAGTGAGTTCGTTAGCGCTAGTGTCGGCATGAAGCAGAGGGCGTAAATGAGGAGAATTATGTAGAACGACGCAAACGATGTTTGCAATGAAGCAGCCGCAAGTGCGAACCCTCCGGCGATATGCAAGACGGCTAGGATTCGCTCGGTCGCAAAGAATCGGTCTGCCACCATCCCGACAAAGAACGGGGACACCATGGCCGCGACCGCGGTTGTCCCGACTGCTAACCCGATCTGTTCACCACTAAAGTCTAGTGTTCTGAGGTACGTTCCAAGTGGCACGAACCATGCACCCCAGACAAAGTACTGGAGAAACATCATGGTCGACAGTTTGAATCTGATTGGGGACGGCACGATTAGTAACGGCGCTCAGTCGAGTGCGCTGATTTTCATATTGCGGAACCAAACCGGGTCTCCATGGTCTTGTAAAGCAATATGTCCACGGCGATTCTGACCGTATAGTGGGAGTTCGGAGAACTTACTATCTGTGACGCGACGTTGCCACTCGTCATCACCGATGTCGTATGAGAGCAAATACATACCGTTCATCCAGTGTTCAACGTGACCGCGGTTAACGCGGAGTCGCGATCGATTCCACTTACCCACCGGATTGGTCATATCTTCGATTGGTGGGTGGACAGCATAGTTGCTACCCGCGGCCGTGATCGCGGCCTGACCATCAGGATGTCCTGCGTTGTGTAAGAGTTGATATTCAGGTCCGCTATGCCATGCGACGGCACCGTCTTCACTCACGCCAAAAAACACACCACTGTTACCGCCACGTTCGACCTTCCACTCGAAACGGAGCTCGAAGTTTTCAAATTGTGCGGTCGTAATGATGTCACCTGCGTCCTTGACTCTGGAAAGTTCTCCATTGACCATCTGCCAGCCATCCGGCATCGATTCGCGTTGGTAACCGCGCCAGGTATCTGCCACCTGTTCGCCCAAAAGCGACTTCCATTTTACGGTGGTAGTCTTTCTGTTGTCACCGATCGCCCAAACGATGCCGTTAACGATCAGGCGTTGAAAACGGTCGTCCTGCCATACCGCGTCTTCATGTCCGAGCGCCGTATAGAACACTCGCCCGTCGCCATACGAGTGTGACCACGTCAGAGCGAAATCATTGTCGTTACGATGGACGCTGTCTCTTGTCGTGTCGACTGATTGAGTGTCGAGGCTCATGAGGACGTTGACACGGTCGCGAGACCATTGTTTGAATTGATAGATTTCGTCATTGATTTGAAAACGTTCGGGGAGATGTTGAGTGGCAGGGTGTGTCTGATCTTCCACGTGAACAGACACCTCTTCACGCCAGGGGTGGTTGTCGAAATAACCGCCGATGAGTGCTCCGTACTCCGGCCAGTCGTAGAACGTATCGGTTGCACTATGAATACCGACAAAGCCACCACCGTTGCGAATGAATTCAAGAAAGGCGGTTTGTTGATCCACGGTCATCGGGAGTTCCCCGGTCGTATAAAACACGACCGCGTCGTATCGGCTGAGTGTGTCGGTGGTCAGAATGGAAGCATCTCTGGTGATGTCTATGTCGAACGCGTCATGCTGTCGTCCGAGAGCAGGAAGTATTTCTTCCGTTAGAGGCAAGACCGGATGCGCAAACCCTGCTGACTGCGTCACATACTGAACCTGCGGACGCGACT
>CAZWKO010000026.1:0-14731 GCA_964634925.1 uncultured Vicinamibacteraceae bacterium | reverse complement strand
TCGACAATAGAATCTATGCCAAAGTTTTTGAAGGCGGCGCCGAATCTGTATCACGGGAAATTGTTTCAGTATCACTCACCCAAAGCTACTATACCGATGCAAATGCGGCCGAATTCGACCGCAGTTTTCGCACAAGTTTCAACCGTACTCCACCCACTAACTTCTCGCCTGTTTCACTGCTTGTTCGAACACAGCCGACACAACAAACCGGAGGTACATTACGTGCGGAATTTGATTCCACTCACAAAGCATTACGAACCATAGCCGCTGAAGGTAGTTATGAATTTAGAGGCTGGCTCGAAACAAGGAATGGGTGGAGTCAACGCCGGTTTATTGACGGACTCCCTGGCTTCAATGACCCTAGTCGCTTAGACCATTACCTGAATTCCTATACGGCTATCCGTACGCACGACAATAAGTTTGGAGGGCTCTATTCCTTTAACTACGATGTTCTCCGCGGTAGACACCTCCTGCAGCAGCTACGTGTGTACTACAACGCCCAATGCTGTGGCATTAGTGCCGAATACCAAGTGTTTAACTTTGAGGGCTTGGGAATTCGGGCACCAATTCCACGAGATCGTCGATTCAACGTCTCCTTTACGCTGGCTGGCTTAGGCACCTTCGCAAACGTTTTTGGGGCATTTGGTGGAGGCGGTGGCAGTGGCGGGTTCGGCGGTAGCAGCGGAGGCTACGGCTTCTAGTGTCACGAAAAATCCTCGTGACCGGTGCAGCTGGATTTGTTGGCACCCATCTTTTGGAATCCTTACTATCCGAAACACCGACACCTCGCGTCGTCGGATGGAAGCGACCGCACACAAATGAGGACCACACCTTCCGGGAAATTCGACGGGACGGCTCAGTCGAATGGCAGGACGTAGACATCCTCCGAAGCGAAGAAGTAATCAACGCTGTTGCGGATGCGCAGCCAACGGAAATTTTTCACTGCGCTGGAATAGCGAGCGTTGCTGATTCCCCAGAAAATACTACGCAAACACTGGCTGTCAATGTTCTCGGCACCCGTCACCTTATGGAAGGCCTCAAGCAATTAAACATTAGTACCCGATTACTAGTACCAAGTTCTGCGACAGTCTATCGTCCCAAACACGGACCACTCACCGAACATGACGAGATTGGACCGATCAACATCTATGGCCTCAGCAAACTGGCTCAGGAAATGCAGAGCGTCCGTGCCGGCTCAGACAAGCAGCAGGTTGTAATCACTAGATCGTTCACCCATATAGGCCCCGGACAGTCTTTATCGTACGCCGCTTCAAGTTTTGCACATCAAATCGCTTCCATCGAAATGGGCAATATCAAGCCGGTCATTCACGTTGGGCGATTGAACACAAAACGAGACATCATGGACGTACGCGACACTGTAATGGCGTACCGAGCGTTAATGTCTAGCTCGTCGATAGCTGGCATCTACAATGTCTGCTCGGGACAGACCTACCAAATGCATGACATCGTTATGAAACTAATCGACCTCGCAAACGTGCCAATTAAGACTCAAATTGACCATGCAAGAGTTCGAACCAACGACTACCCTGATCTCAGTGGCGACCGGACAAAAATTACTAAGGCAGTCGATTGGACACCGAAAATAAATCTTGACCAAACGCTTGCCGACCTTCTTAATTATTGGCGCTCCCGTATGTAGCAAAACGACAACGTCTCAAAACAGACTACTGTTCCTGTCGCTATAGAAGGCATTTAACACACTAAAGCATTTTCCATGGTGTAATGGAACACGACACGATGAGTCAAAGTTCAAATATTGAGACAAAATATGGCGCAAAACAAAATTTGTTTTTTGCGTCATATTTTCAGTTTGGTTTTAGAGTTTATAGTTTCCTTCAGGTTACTATGGGGCATAATTAACAACCATGGCGATACAAGACGCAGTCGTGTGCGTCACATTACTATTCACGACAGCATCCTTTGTTGCACGAGGCCAACCGCAGCCGATCCCTCGACCATTTCCAACCTTACCTTCGTCGGAAAGTAGGCCGAACAACCAGGAACCGGATCCGAGCGGGCCGTCAGCAGACAATTTACGAATTAACGAAATTCTTGGCGTCCCAATCTACCCAAATGCGAATTACCTTGGTGCGTACGACGCTGGCCGTGGACAAACATTCCACTTATTCGGAACAAACGTCTCTTTTCAAGAGATGGTTAGCTACTACTCGACAATCCTTGACGAACGAGGAGACCGAGTCTTTGATGCACCGGCCACGCATCAGTTTGACACGGCTCGCTTTCGAGATGATGAGATGACCTATCGCCCGAGCGTAACAATCAAAGACTACACGTGGAATGGCTCAGAGGGTTATCTCAACCCAGTTCCTGGTGCTGATCCAGCCCGTTATCAAACCATAATCCAAATTGCGACAGCACCGCCTAGCGAAACTGAGCGTTAAGCTCTTCCCCGCTTCACTTTGTACTTCTTACTTGCTCAGTGGAAACGTAAAGATCCCTATCCTTGTTATCAAGAAACTCCGAAGACTTCTCGGCCATTCCGGCCTCCAAAGCTTCTCCGCTATCAAGTCCACGCTGAGCCGCAAAATCTCTAACCTGCTGGGTTATTTCCATGCTGCAAAATTTTGGGCCACACATAGAACAAAAATGCGCCGCTTTCGCACCGTCAGCGGGCAACGTTTCGTCGTGATAGGCACGCGCGGTTACAGGGTCAAGAGCGAGGTTAAACTGATCCTCCCACCGAAATTCGAATCTCGCCTTTGACACAGCATCGTCCCATTCCTGGGCTCTGGGATGGCCCTTCGCAAGGTCCGCAGCATGTGCCGCAATCTTGTACGCCACGACACCCGCTTTAACATCATCTCTATTCGGCAAACCGAGATGCTCTTTCGGTGTGACATAACACAGCATTGCCGTGCCGTACCAACCGATCATCGCAGCTCCAATAGCGGAAGTCACATGATCGTAACCTGGAGCAATGTCAGTCGTAAGCGGACCCAGCGTGTAAAACGGTGCTTCTTCGCACCATTCAAGCTGGTTATCCATATTCTCCTTAATAAGATGCATCGGAACGTGCCCGGGACCCTCATTCATAACCTGTACATCGTGCTCCCATGCAACCCGAGTTAACTCGCCTTGTGTTTTAAGCTCCGCAAACTGAGCTTCATCATTTGCATCGCGAATCGAACCGGGCCGCAACCCATCACCGAGAGAAAACGACACATCATAGGCTTGCATAATTTCGCAGATTTCACGGAAGTGCGTATAAGCAAAATTTTCCTGATGATGAGCTAGGCACCACTTGGCATGGATAGAACCGCCTCTGGACACAATACCAGTCATCCGACTAGCAGTCATCGGCACGTATCGAAGTAGAACGCCAGCATGAACCGTAAAATAATCAACACCCTGCTCAGCCTGTTCGATCAACGTATCGCGATAAAGCTCCCAAGTCAGTTCTTCTGGTTGTCCGTCAACTTTTTCTAGTGCTTGATAAATAGGAACGGTTCCAATCGGAACTGGAGAGTTTCGAATAATCCATTCGCGAGTCTGATGAATATCTGGCCCCGTCGAAAGGTCCATCACGGTATCGGCACCCCACAATGTAGCCCATCTGAGCTTCCCAACCTCTTCGTCTATAGAAGAACTAACTGCCGAGTTGCCAATATTGGCATTGATCTTAACTAAGAAATTTCTCCCGATCACTGTCGGCTCAAGTTCAGGATGATTAATATTTGCTGGAATAATTGCTCTTCCACGCGCAACTTCGGCACGAACGAAATCGGGATCAAAGCCCTCCCGAAGAGCAACAAATTCCATCTCTGCTGTGACCTCGCCTCTTCGAGCGTAGTACATCTGGGTCACTGGCCCGACACCACGAACAACCGATCTACGCAACGCCGATGACATCTCCACAGAACCATGATCACGGTCAGTTCGTGTGACCTTTGTAGTACCACCACGATCATCAACCCATGTTTCACGTAAAGGCGGAAGTCCGGTACGAACATCATTATCATGAGAACCACTCGTATCGTAAACACGCAACGGTGGCTCGCCGTCGGACAACGTGATCTCACGCATCGGAACTTCGACTCGCTTCCCGGACACATACACCTTGCGTGAGTTGGGAAACGCCTCAGCAAAATCTGCTCTAATCGAAGAGGGAGAAGATATAGGGCTCAACATGAGCGACTCCTTACGGCTCGTAATTGCGCACGACTATAGCACGCAGACATTCCATCTTTTCGCCGTCAACTCTTAAAACTCTATGCTGACGATAACAAATGGAACCTCGTCACGTTTCAGAAGCCGACAAACCTCGTAAGTCTCTACAAACCACTATAGTACAATCGTTAGGTGCGAATTGCGCTTGGGTCCGATCACGCTGGAATTACTCTAAAAAATGAACTTAAGCGTGCGTTCGATAAAGTGGCATCAGGCGACAATCCACTCCATACATGTATTGATGTTGGCACGTATACAGAAAAAAGTGTTGATTACCCTGAAATTGCGCAACAAGTAGCTGAAGGAGTGGCAACAAGCACGTTTGACCGCGGGATTCTAGTTTGCGGTAGCGGTATTGGAATGTCGATTGCCGCAAACAAAGTGGCCGGTGTGCGTGCGGCGCTTATTCACGATGTGGACAGTGCACGCTTATGTCGCGAACACAATGACGCAAACGTTATCGCTTTAGCAGGACGCACCTTGGACACTGACACCGCGATGAGTATCGTTAAGGTTTTTCTCGAAACAAACTTCGAAGGTGGTCGGCATCAACGCCGTTTGCAACGCATTACAGAGATCGAGCAACAACCGAAAGGAAAACCTTGAAAAACATTGTTGAGAGCGATGTGTCATCCGAGAATATTGATCGCTTCACTTCATTGCGACAAATAGATCCGGACATCGCTGAAACCATTAGCCAAGAAATCTCTCGGCAGAATTCTGGCTTGGAGCTTATAGCCTCAGAAAATTTTGTAAGTCAGGCCATATTAGAAACCGTGGGATCGGCTCTCACAAACAAATACGCCGAGGGATATCCAGGTCGACGCTATTACGGAGGTTGTGAGGTCGTGGATGTGTCCGAATCGCTTGCCATCGAACGCGCCAAAACACTGTTCGGCGCCGAGCATGCGAACGTGCAGCCCCATTCCGGTGCTCAAGCAAACATGGCCTCGTACTTTGCACTCATCAAACCAGGCGACACAGTGCTCGGAATGGACCTCGCACATGGTGGACACTTGACCCATGGGCATCCCCTCAACTTTTCCGGACAGCTTTATAACATCGTACCCTACGGTGTTCGTCGAGACGACGAACTTATTGATTACGACGAACTCGAAAAAAGCGCGCGTGAACATCGACCACAACTGATCATGGTCGGAGCAAGCGCATATCCTCGACTGATCAACTTTGAACGAATCGCAACGGTAGCCCGCGAAGTCGGTGCTGCGATGATTACCGATATGGCGCATATCGCAGGACTCGTCGCTGCAGGATTGCATCCCAGCCCGATCCCACACTCCGATATCGTTACGACAACAACTCACAAAACGTTGCGAGGACCGCGTGGCGGGCTTATTTTGTGCCGTGACACACACCGTAAAGCGGTAAATAGGTCGCTCTTTCCTGGCGTACAGGGAGGCCCACTTATGCATATTATTGCGGCCAAAGCGGTTTGTTTTAAAGAAGCATCTGAGGCAGCATTCATCGATTATCAAAAACAAGTTGTCCGCAATGCACGTCGATTAGCTAATGGCCTGGCTGAGCAAGGCTATCGCATCGTGAGCGGCGGCACCGATAACCATCTGCTACTCGTCGATGTATTTTCAAAAGGTCTCACAGGAACAGTATCCGAAGGTGCGTTAGGACGCGCCGGCATCACGGTCAACAAGAACGCTATCCCATTCGACAAACAACCTCCGATGGTTGCGAGCGGTATCAGACTTGGCACCCCTGCACTCACTACCCGAGGTATGACTGAGCCCGAAATGGACGTAGTTGCAGATCTAATTGGTCGCGTTCTCAGCGCTCCGGAGGACGATAGCGTCGCACACGCCGTGCGAGACGAAATCGAAACACTGTGTCAGAAGTTCCCACTGTACCAGACACCAGCCACCCCATAGATTTATCGGACCAAGTTGCTTCGGCACTGTCCGATAATGGTGCGCTCTCAAAAGCGATGCCTGCTTTCGAAGCACGTCCAAGTCAACGTGAAATGGCCGAAGCAACAGCCAAGATTCTCGTCGATGGCGGAGTTCTTCTAGCTGAAGCCGGAACGGGAACCGGGAAGACCCTTGCATATCTAGTACCAGCCATTCTCAGCAATCAACAAGTTCTAATTTCCACAGGAACCAAAAATCTCCAGGACCAGATTTACTACAAAGACCTACCAGCGCTTCGGGAAGCCCTTGGCATTAACGTTCGTGCGACCTACATGAAGGGCCGAAACAATTACCTCTGCCTACATCGTTTCGCGGCACGAAAAATGGAAAAATCTAGCCTTCCACTAATTGAACAACACTACCTTGAACAGTTAACGCAGTGGGCAGACCAAACGACAACTGGAGACCGAGCGGAAATTGAAGATCTTCCTGATGATTTTTCGGCTTGGGGCGATATTGCCGCAACATCAGAAAACTGCATCGGGACAGAATGCCCTGAATTTCAAGAGTGCTACGTCACTAAAATGCGACAGCAAGCGCTGGAATCAAACATTGTAATCGTAAATCATCACCTACTCTGTGCCGACGCAGCAGTTCGGCAAAACACGTACGGCGAAGTGATTCCGACTTGTTCGTTCGCCATTATCGATGAGGCACACCAATTAGAAGACGTGGCCACGCAATACTTCGGAGTATCCATCAGTAACAACCGTCTCGAAGAATTAGCCCGCGACGGACGTCGGTTGCTCGCAGATGCTTTGGTCGACGCCGATCTTGACAGTTCGGCTATTCAAGAACTCTCCGAGCTTTTGTCAGACGTATATGACGGTGCTCAAGTCTTCTTCCATAATCTTGCACTCGCTATGCCTGAGATAGACAGAGCACGATTGACACCCGAACTCTGTGCGCCTATTGCAGAGCCGGGCCGACAACTCATTAGAAAGTTAGAAGACTTTGTAACCGCCTTGGCTAAGCTAATTCCTTCATCAGAAGATATCGCTGCCTTGGGACATCGGGCAGCCAAAACTCACGAAGATCTGAGATTTATCCTCGAAGCAAATCAACAGACATTCGTATACTTCTTAGAACGTCGCGGCCGGGGAGTGTTTCTCCGCGCCTCCCCAATCGATGTCTCATCTATTCTGAAAGAACGACTATTCGACCGGATGCAAGGAGCCGTATTGACCTCTGCCACTCTTACCGTGGATGGAACATTTGAATACCTGAAAGGCAGACTCGGGCTAAACCATGCCGATGCTTTACGACTACCATCAGAATTCGACTATACAACTCAGTCGGTTCTGTACTTACCCCGCACAATGCCCGCCCCCAACACGCAAGGTTTTACAGACGCTGTGACCCAAGAAGTCCGGTCGCTTTTGCACATCACATCGGGACGGGCCTTCCTGTTATTCACTAGCTATGCCAACCTCCATGACGTACACGACAAACTAGAATCTACAGTGCCGTTTCCTCTTCTGGCACAAGGCACGGCTCCACGGAGTGTTTTGCTCAGAGAATTTAGAGAAACTCCCAATGCAGTTTTGCTCGCAACAGCAAGTTTTTGGCAAGGTGTTGATGTCTCGGGCGACACGTTGAGTTGCGTGGTGATCGACAAACTGCCTTTTGCGTCGCCAAGAGATCCCTTGACGGCGGCCCGCATGGAAAACATCGAGCAAAACGGTGACAATCCTTTTTCCGAATACCAAGTCCCTCTCGCCATTCTGGCGCTTCTTCAAGGACTAGGACGACTTCTCCGTCATCGTTCGGACAGAGGTGTTTTGGCGCTTCTTGATCCCCGATTACGCACTAAAGGTTACGGAAAGCGTTTTCTTGATTCAATCCCACCTGCACCGGTAACACACAAGCTTTCAGATGTAGAACGTTTCTTTAATTCCGCTGAACGAGAGTCCACAGAAATATAATCACCGTGGTCGACATAAACGCAGACTAGTGACAATGTACGTTCATTGGTAATGCTTAGGTGTCATATTTTTTTGTTAGTCGACTACTGACCACACCTTTACCAAACTAATCCGTCATTAAAACCCATAAACTAATTATCATGACGCACATCTCACTTGACCTGTTAAAAAAAAACGTGCGGTCTGTCAAAAGTAGAATTGCTAAAGTGGCCTCGTCATGCGGTCGCAATGCGAAACACATTCAATTGGTCTCAGTCGCAAAAACTTTCCCTGCTTCCTACACAGACATGGGATTCAGCTTGGGACTGACAAACTTCGGAGAAAATCGAGTACAAGAAGCCATCCAAAAAATAGAACAGTTGCCGCCATTACCAGTTACATGGCACTTCATCGGACACTTGCAAACGAACAAAGCGCGCACCGCCGTGAACTACTTTGACTGGATCCACTCCGTGGACACTGAAAAACTTCTTAAGAAACTCAACCAAGCGAGTGGAGAACTTGGGAAAACCCCACAAGTTCTCATTCAAGCCGATCTTGCCGGTGAAGCCACTAAACGTGGCGCGACCGTAGACAAACTTCGTTTACTTTTCGAAACAGGAATGCGTTGCAGTTCTCTCAAAGTACGAGGCCTTATGATCGTGCCACCGTGGAACAGCGATCCCGAGGCAACCCGCCCCTATTTTCAAAAGCTGCGCGACATTAGAGACACCCTGAGACTAGAAGGTTTTGACGAGAATGCGCTTGGAGAACTATCGATGGGTATGAGCCATGATTTTGAAGTCGCCATCGAGGAAGGATCAACAATGGTACGTGTCGGAACCGCATTATTTGGCAAACGCGGCAAGTAAAAACCGTGCATTAAGACAGCGCCAATTACGACCTGCGCAGTAAACCAAACATCAAGCCGGGCTCGTTCACAAGGTCGAACGGTAATGCCAAACGTTTCAGCCGACCCGATCTAACGAACCCCCTGAAACATTCGTTCCCACCGGGTTTGGGTGAAGACACTGACGGCACTTGAGGCTAAGCGTCTCGCTGTTGCGCCTATTCCAGTATCTAAAATTATTTCCGGTGCACCAGCATCATAAGACCAGTAGACGACAACCGCCTTTCCCTTAATGTGATCATGAGGCAGTGTGCCCCAGTAACGACTGTCTTCCGAGTTATCACGGTTATCTCCCATCATAAAATAATGTCCATCAGGCACACTGGTCGGTCCATGATTGTCTCGTTGGGCAACTGCGACAGCTCCAGGAACAAGACGAGTCATATGCGATGGAAGATACGGCTCGCTAAGAGGCTCGTCATTAATGTAGACCGTCTTATTACGCAGTTCGACCTTTTCTCCCGGCAAACCGATGACCCGCTTGATGAAATCTCGCTCAGGATCAAGAGGAAACTTAAACACTATGATGTCTCCTCGCTCGACAGAACCATTTGGAAGTAAAGCCGCCTCCGCAGCAAAAGCCGTCGGAGAAAATACAGCCTTGTTAACAAGCAGGTGATCTCCTACCAATAGATTGTTTTCCATCGAGCCAGTTGGAATCTTAAAAGCCTGCACGACCCACGTGCGTATAAAGAGCGCAAGAATTACCGCAATGACGATTGATTCAAAATATTCACGTACCGTCGACTTCCGAAACGACGGTGCAGACTCTCGAACTTTAGTCATCACCAACCTTTAGTACTGCCAAGAATGCCTCTTGAGGAATTTCGACACTCCCAACGCGTTTCATACGCCGCTTACCCTCTTTCTGTTTCTCCAACAATTTCCGTTTTCGACTAATATCCCCACCGTAGCACTTAGCAAGTACATTCTTACGAAGCGCTTTTACACTTTCCCTAGCAACAATCCGTGTACCAATGGCTGCCTGTATGGCGACCTCAAACATCTGCCTTGGAATCAATTCTCTCATCTTCCGTGCAAGTGTGCGCCCGCGAGTGTGGGCGGAATCACGATGCACAATAATCGACAAAGCATCCACCGGATCACCATTAACCATAAGATCAAGTTTGACCAGCGGTGACTCCCAATATCCGCTAACGTGATAATCAAGTGAGGCATAACCGCGAGAAATTGTTTTTAGACGATCATAAAAATCCAAAACAACTTCATTGAAAGGAAGTTCGTAGGAAATCATGACTCGATGAGAGGCGTGATATTCCAGATTCTTCTGTGTACCTCGTTTTTCTTGGCACAACTGCAAAATTCCTCCAACTTGTTCAGCTGGCGTCAAAATCATCGCTGTAATAACGGGCTCTTCAATCCGCTGAATACTGCCCGCATCAGGTAATTTTGCAGGACTATCAACCTCGAACGTATCTCCATTTGTAGTGGTAACGCGATAGAGCACGCCCGGCGCTGTTGTAACCAACTCCATATCAAACTCTCGTTCCAGTCGCTCTTGAACGATCTCCATATGGAGTAACCCTAGAAACCCACAACGGAAACCGAACCCAAGGGCAGCAGATGTCTCTGGCTCAAAGAATAAGGCCGCATCGTTAAGACGAAGTTTCTCTAATGCGTCACGAAGCTCTGGATACTGATGACTCTCTACTGGATAAAGCCCGGCAAAAACCATTGGCTTCATCTCTTGAAAGCCGGGGAAAGGATTAGTGGTACGTCGCTTAGCTTCTGTTACGGTGTCACCAATTTTAGCGTCCGCGACATTCTTGATATTTGCGATGAGGAAACCCACCTCACCAACACCTAACTCATCGGCGACTTCCGGCTTGGGAACAAACACCCCGACTTGTTCGACTTCATACTCTTGCGCAGCGGCCACAAGTCGAATTTTCATTCCTGGTCTCATAACGCCGTCAACCATCCGAACTAAAACTACAACGCCACGATACGCGTCGTACCATGAATCAAAAATCAACGCCTTGAGCGGTGCATCTGGGTCACCAGTCGGTGGGGGCAGTCTATTGACCACCGCTTCAAGAATTTCTTGCGTGCCTCGTCCTTCCTTTGCGCTGGCCAATAATGCTTGTGCCGGATCGAGACCTACCAGTTCTTCAATTTGGAGAGCTGTTTCGTCGGGTTGGGCGCCTGGCAAATCGACCTTATTGATAACTGGAATAATTTCAAGATTATGATCGACCGCCAAATACGCATTTGCGACGGTTTGCGCCTCCACGCCCTGCGAAGCATCAACCAACAGCAACGCCCCCTCGCACGCGGCAAGCGACCGTGTGACCTCATATGAAAAGTCAACGTGGCCAGGTGTGTCTATTAGATTGAGCACGTAGTCCTGTCCGTCCTGTGCGGTATACGACAAACGAACCGACTGCGCCTTGATGGTAATGCCTCGCTCGCGTTCCAAATCCATGCTGTCCAAAACTTGTGCTTCCATTTCGCGAGGACGTAGTGCGCCCGTTACCTCAAGAAATCGGTCAGCAAGCGTCGATTTCCCGTGATCAATATGCGCGATGATAGAAAAGTTCCGTATGCGATTGTGATGCATTAGCGCCGAGGTGAGACACCTCAATTATATAAGGGCTGTTTAAATACCTATCGGTCGTCTAGTGGAACAAATCTCTGCGGATACAGAGGACCGGTGTATTCCGCTCGAGGCCGAATGAGCCGATTATTAGCATATTGCTCAAGAATATGAGCCGTCCATCCTGATATTCGACTCACAGCAAACAACGGTGTAAACAAATCGATCGCAATCCCAAGCATGTAATAGGTTGATGCAGAATAGAAATCAACGTTGGCATCAATTTGCTTTTGTTCCTTCATAATCGATTCGATCCGACTAGACATTTCAAACCAACGAGTATTACCGGAACGCTCGCCTATCTGTTTCGACATCTGCCGTAGGTGCGTTGCCCTCGGGTCCTCTGTCCGATAAACACGATGACCAAAACCTGGCACCTTTATTTGCTTTTCAAGCATGTCTCTTATAATTTGATCGACTTCAGAATCATCAGCGGTTTCACCAATCGAAAGTAATAATTTCATTACTTCTGCATTCGCACCACCATGCAAAGGTCCCTTTAAGGCGCCGACACCCGCAACAACTGCGGAATGCATGTCACTCAGCGTCGCTGCTGTCACGCGAGCTGCAAATGTTGACGCATTGAGTTCATGGTCGGCATGCAGTATGAGAGCAATGTCAAGCGCGCGTGTTTCTAGTTCAGAGGGTCTCTCCCCATTGAGCATAAGTAGAAAGTTTGCAGCGTGTCCTAGTGCTGGGTCTGGCTCTATTGGTCCGCCACCCGCACCAATCCGACCATAGGTTGCAACAAGGCTACCGACCTGAGCCGTCAAGCGTACTGCCTTGCTATAGGCCACTGACTCAGAAACCTCATCCTGATCTGAATCGTGGTGAGACAGCGCAGATACCAACGTTCGAAGGGTCGCCATCGCATTTCCTGCAGGCAGCATGCGACACAATCTGAGAATCGCTTCCGGCAATCGTCGCGCCGAGGCAAGCTCAGTCCGAAGATCTCCAAGTTCGCTGCGAGTCGGAAGACGTCGATGCCATAGCAGAAAACACACCTCCTCAAAAGTCGCACTTTGAGCCAATTCATGAATGTCATAGCCGGCGTATGTCAGCACACCGCGCTCACCATCGATATAACAAATAGCTGACGAGGTTGCGACAACACCCTCAAGACCTGCGTTCGATTTTGTACCTGTCGTCATACGCGCTATTCCCCCTCGCCAGTCGCGAACAAGCGGGGTGATGAGCTTGTCGGCAATGCACCTTCTGGTGCTGATTGTTGTGTCAACGAACCGACGCTTGCATATAAAAATCCAAATTGGAACAAAATTAAGAACGGCACTGCCATATAAAGTTCAACAGCAACCGCAAAAACCACTGCCCCTGTAAAATACACCCCGAATCCCATCTCCACCCATACCAGCCAGGAAACAGTGTTCCAATATCCCGGTGTACACCGGCCCACCGCATCTTTTCCATACTTAGGGGTTCGGACAAAATCACCTGTTCGTCCCATCAAAGCTTCCATGACTGCCACCGCGTTATTAACGCTTAACCCAAGACTCAGGGCAATCAATGCAGGAATATCGAAACATCTTCGCCACCAATTTGAGGTCAGTTCACACTGACTTACCAAATAGAAATTCGCAACTGATAGCATGGCCACACTTAACAACAAATAATCAACAAGCGCCAAACTACTCGCAGCGCCAAAGTAATGACGCACGACCATCACCGGAACTAATAAAACGCAAAACGGCACTAACAAGAGATAATTAAAATTCGCAGCTAAATGAAAACAAGCCTCGGCCTTGATTCGCCAAGACAAAGAGGACCGCAACAAAGCCGGTAAGACCTTAAGGCACGTCTGAATTGAGCCTTTTGCCCAACGGTGTTGTTGAGATTTGAACGCCGTCATATGAATCGGGAGTTCAGCAGGTACAGCCACGTCGGGTACGAACATAAAATTCCAGCCGGCTAGTTGTGCGCGGTAACTTAAATCGAGGTCTTCGGTCAGTGTATCCGACTGCCAACCACCAGCTGTCTCAATAGCCTCTCTTCTCCACACACCAGCAGTTCCATTAAAGTTAAAGAAACACCCACTACGAAATCGTGCCCCGTGCTCCAAAACAAAATGGCCGTCGAGAAATAATGCCTGCAACCGGGTAAGTAGGGAATGCCCACGATTATTGTGATCCCATCGCGCCTGTATCATCCCAATACTGGGATCATCAAACACCCCAACAACTTTTTCGAGAAAATCAGGGTCCGGCGCGAAATCCGCATCAAACACTGCAATAAGATCTCCCTTCGCTTCTCTAAGGCCTTCGGCAAGGGCCCCGGCTTTAAATCCGGTTCGAGTTGCACGATGCCGATACTGAATTGAAATGCCTCTGCTTTGCCAGCGTTCGACCGCTGCTTGCGCGATTTTTGAAGTCTCGTCAGTCGAATCGTCGAGGATTTGAATTTCAAAAAGTTCGCGTGGATACCTCAAGCGTGACAATGCATCAATCGCACTCTCGACTACAAAGCGCTCATTAAATATCGGTAGTTGGATCGTGACCCGACGACCATACCCACGTTTGCGAGTCGGGCTACCTGACACCTCACAATAAGACTTGTTACTACCAGTGGCGTAAAAATATAGGAGAACACCACGGTGGAGTCCATATATGCTCAAACAAGCTAGCAGTAAATAATAGAGACTGACCAGCAACATTCTGGCGGCGACGGTACAATCCTTACTGCAGTTAGTCAATGACCGTCACGCTACGGTCAGTAACTTCAGTTAGATGAATAGCGAAGAAATTCGAACCATACTGACCGAATTGAAAGCTGGCACTCTCAAAATCGAGGATGCTGAGGCGGACATTCTGGCATTGCTTCGTCGCGCGCCCTTTGAAGACCTTGGATTTGCCAGGGTCGACCATCATCGAGTTGTACGGCAAGGACTGCCAGAAGTCGTCTTTGGGTCTGGTAAAACGCCCGAACAAATAGCAGCAATTGCAGAAAGTCTTGTCGCACACAACACAACCCTTCTGGTCACTCGCGCAACGCGTAATGACTTCCTTGCAGTTCAACAGGTAGTTCCAGATGCAGAATTTCACGAGACAGCCCGTGCGATTACCAAGCCTGGGAAGACAACAATAAGAGGCAAAGGTGTTATCGGCATTGCCACCGCCGGAACGTCCGACCTTCCAGT
>CAZWKO010000025.1:4746-15551 GCA_964634925.1 uncultured Vicinamibacteraceae bacterium | reverse complement strand
TGTATGGGGTGACGTCTCCCGAGTATCCCCCGAAGCACCGGTGCAAGTACTCGACTGGGACCGTGAAGCCTACCGAGCTGGAGGCGCAGCGAATGTTGCCCTAAACCTTGCCACATTAGGATACGACGTAAAGTTAGCCGGTTTAGTCGGACGAGATGCGGACGGCAGGTGGCTGCAACGGGAGATCTCGAGGCACGGAATAGACACAACCGCAATTGTTGTTTCTGAAACCAGACCTACAACACGAAAACTTCGAATCATCGCTCGAGGGCAGCAGTTGCTACGTGTCGATCGAGAAGATCGCAATCCCATCGGGCAACAAGACGAACGCTTGCTTTTACAGCGCATTCGTAAGGCACGTCGTCGGACATGCGGCATTATTTGTTCGGATTACGCCAAAGGTGTACTGACCGAATCCATTCTCGAACTAGTGCTACGGGCTCGCCCAGCGAAAGATCGGGGGATAGTGCTTGTTGATCCGAAAGACCGAAATTTCGTCCGGTACCGCGGCACGGATATTCTCACGCCAAATGAACGAGAGATCGTCGAAGCCACAGGTGGAACATCTATAAACAGACCGTCTTATGATCTTTCATCTCGTGCACAAGATGTTCAAACACTTACCGATGCAAAAGCTGTGCTCATAACCCGTGGGCAAAACGGCATGGACCTATTTGATTACACCACCGGCGACTTGACGCACTCTCACATTCCAGCGTTTCGAACACATGAAGTCTTTGACGTGACCGGGGCTGGCGACACTGTCACTGCCGTTATGGGCATCGAAACATTCAAAGACACTCCGTTGGCCGAAGCAGCACGTCGTGCGAATATTGCTGCTGGCCTAGTCGTCGGCGTGGTCGGCACTAGCACGATTAATCGAGACGCACTCGATCGCGTGATGCACGGTGCGCTGGCCCCCTCTGGATCAAAGATTCTTTCTCGTTCAGCCCTAGTCAATCAATTGACCGAGGCTAAACAATCTGGTTCTCGTGTCGTCTTCACAAATGGTTGTTTTGATGTGCTGCATACAGGACACTTGCATCTGCTTCAACGGGCGCGCGCACTCGGCGACCTTCTGGTCGTCGGTATAAATAGTGACCGATCCGTAAAGCGACTTAAAGGTCATGATCGCCCACTGATCGGAGAGGACGAACGAGCCGAGTTGCTCGCTGCATTAAGTTGTGTGGACTATGTCACTATTTTTTCAGAGCGCACCCCGTTGCGCGTAATTACAGCGATTAAACCCAACGTACTCGTAAAGGGCGCAGACTACAGCATCTCAGACGTGGTGGGGCGCGATGCTGTCAAACGGTGGGGAGGACGCGTAGAACTTGTTCCTCTTCTGCCAGGCTTCTCGACTACCGGACTAGTCGAAAGTATTCAACAATCAAAAACGAACCGTGAATAAACCTGCCTATCCCGCACTTGACCTCTCTTTGGCTACAACGACGCCACTGGAAAAGCGACCAAGCAAGGTCTCGCTGGCAATGCTCGCGAACCCAAAATATTATTCGGCCGATGGAGCGTCAATCGATACCCTGATTCCGTCAGTTCTAAAAGGCGCAGATCTAAAATCCGTCGCAGATGCCTGGGCCTCGGCGATTCAACGAGGACGGGGCGTCATTCTCGGAATGGGCGCTCATCCAATCAAGGTCGGCTTAAGTCAGTTAATTGTCGATCTGATCGAAAGAGGCTATATCAATGGTTTTGCAGGTACGGGCGCAGTCGCTCTTCATGACTGGGAGCTGGCGACGCACGGACACACCTCAGAAGAGGTCGCAGATGGTCTTCCAGAAGGTCGCTTTGGAATGGCCACCGATACAGCGGTCGCATACTGGAAAGCGGTCGAACTTGCACACCGTGAGAATTACGGACTCGGACAAGCGGTCGGTCGCTTGCTGTCAACCGCAACTGACAACGTAGGACCGAGTATCCTCGCGACCTGTTACAACTGCGCAGTGCCATCGACACTCCATGTAACCATCGGAGCGGACACAGCGCATATGCACCCTGGCAGCGATGGCTCCTCTCTCGGGCGCGCTGCGATGCGGGACTTCTGTGTCCTCGGACAACTGGTAACGCACTTAGACGATGGTGGACTCTATATTAACCTTGGTTCTGCCGTGACCCTACCAGAGGTGTTTCTCAAAGCAATCAATATTGCACGCAACATAACCGGGACCCCACACAAGATCGTCACGGCAAACTTCGACATGTTGCAACACTACCGTCCCTCACAAAACGTCATCGATAGACCAACTCAGCCGGACGGTCGCGGCTATCGAATAACCGGTCATCATGAAGTCATGTTTCCCCTCCTCTATGCACTTGTCCGGAAACGAATGACCTAAGCAACACCACTGTATGCGTGTAGCCATCTTTTCTCCACTACCCCCCCAACGTTCCGGAATCGCACATTACACGGCGGAACTTCTGCCCCTGTTATCACGTTTATATGAAATCGATCTCTACACTGACTGCGTTCACCCTCACTCAAGCATCGACTCTCTAGTGAATGTCTATGACGCACATGACTTTGTCTGGAAACAAAAACAAACATCATACGAGCACGTTATTTATCAGTTAGGCAATGCGACGTGCCACGACTACATGTGGCCATACCTTGCGCATTATCCAGGGCATATCGTGCTACACGACGGGCACGTTCATCACTCACGAGCCCGGTCTTTATTGTCGCAAAAGAGGCACGATGCCTACCGCGCAGAATTCGTTTTCAGCCATTCAGACTGCCCTCCGAGTGTGGCCGAACTTGGGGTGCAAGGACTCCTAGGAAACCTGACATATTTTTGGCCGATGCTAGGTATTCCAATGACGGTAGCTCGTTCAATTTCCGTGCATAACTCTCGATTGGCTGAAGAGCTTCAACGCCATTATTCACACTCAACCATCAACACCATCCGCATGGGTGTCTCAGATCCCACTTCGACACTCAAGGGCAGTACGCGAAACTCAACACGCGACATATTAGGATTTTCATCTAAGCACGTCGTCTTCGCGGCTTACGGTGGCCTGACACCGGAAAAGCGAATACCACAAATCCTCCGTGCAGTCGAAAAATTAAAGCAAACACATCCTCTAATTAGACTTTTACTTGTCGGAAATCCCGCCACCCACTACGATGCTAAAGCAGATGCACACGCACTCGGCATTGGGCATCTTGTTAGGTTCACCAACTATGTTGCCGATGCCGACCTTCCAGAATACCTAGCCGCAGCAGATGTGTGCTTGTGTCTCCGCTGGCCAAGCACCGGCGAGACCTCCGCGTCAATGATCCGTTGTCTGGCTATGGGCAAACCGATCATCACTACGGACCTCGCTCTCAACCGGGACATGCCAATGCTCCTAACTCCGTGGGCCTGGACTTTATCGCACCCATGGAAAGACTCAATCAACGCAAAACCTCTCGGCGTTGCGATCGATATCCTTGATGAAGATCACTCGCTTGAAATTACGTTGCGACGACTGTGTGACGATGCAAGCCTTCGCAATCAACTAGGTGTGCGAGCGCGTCAATATTGGGAAACCAATCATCGACTCGAGATGATGGCCGAAGACTATGACAAATTGCTCGTCAAGGATGTAGCAGCCACGATGACTCCATATTCAACAATCCCCGTAGCCGACAATTACATTCATGTAAACAACTTGCTCTGTATGTTCGGGGTCACACCGGACATTCTAAAACCCGAAGAACCAGTTTAACGCCTCACGGAGGTCAGTTCTGGCTGCATCTTGACGGCGAGATTAGGCGGCAGTAGTCTGTAAACATTGTGAACATTATGCTTAACGGAGAAACCTACAAAACAGATGGCCCGGTGACGATTGGCCGGCTTCTTACCCATCTTGATATCGACAGACGACGAGTCGCAGTCGAACACAATATGAACATTGTTAAAAAAACGAACTATGACTCAACCATTGTGAACAGCGGTGATGCAATAGAAGTTGTGAATTTTGTTGGTGGCGGATAACAAAACCATGCCAGAGAGTCTCCTCACAATTGCGGACAAATCATTTAGTTCTCGTCTAATCGTTGGTTCGGGCAAGTACCTCACAAATGAACTGATGGCGCAGGCACTAGAGGCGTCCGGATCCGAAATGATCACCGTCGCGGTCAGACGGGTAAACCTTTCAGATCGTTCCACAAAATCGTTGCTCGATTACATCGATACAAGTCGGTACTTTCTCCTACCAAATACTGCTGGATGCTACTCTGCCGATGATGCTGTCAGGGCCGCACGTCTTGGCCGAGAAGCCGGACTCTCCAACTGGGTAAAACTCGAAGTAATCGGCGACGAGAAAACCCTTTTTCCAGACAACGAGGCATTGCTTGAAGCAACCGGCATACTTGTTAAAGAAGGATTCGTTGTCCTCCCATACACAAATGATGACCCAATAATGTGTAGGAAGCTTGAAGATGCAGGTGCAGCCGCTGTGATGCCACTCGGCGCTCCTATAGGTTCCGGACTTGGCATTCAAAACCCTAATAACATTCAAATTATCAAGGCAGCATCAAACGTTCCAGTAATTGTCGATGCCGGAGTGGGCACCGCCTCAGATGCAGCAATCGCGATGGAACTTGGTGTAGACGGGGTCTTAATGAATACTGGCATTGCGGGCTCCGATAATCCAGTTGAAATGGCAGAAGCCATGAAACTTAGCGTCAAGGCGGGACGCCTCGCTTATTTGGCGGGTCGGATCCCGCGAAAAATGTACGCAACGGCTAGCAGTCCAATCGACGGCGTGGTCGGAACCTGAGCCCTTCGGTATGTTCAAACGCACGGTATCCGAAGACGAGCTTGCCCGATTAAAATATGAACGGGAAGAAGCAGATCAAAAATACAACGAAGCTCTCACCCAATTAGACCGATAACTTGCTCAACCCGCTGAGTTACCACACGCCCCACCACCTTTTGACGACGCCCAGATCTCTCCGCTTAATAAGAACTGGAAGATCGTTCCTGACAACGGCCCTTCTCTCGGCAGTGGCTGGCGCGCACGAATCGCTGGCATCGCCTGGGCTTTCATCGGCCCGCTGCTTCAAAAGCAAGAGCATTTCAACGCGCTCTTAGTTGATCATATTAATCGTAATGTTTCACATGCAGAAGAAACCCAAAAGGCCTCCTCAAGCGTTATTGCACTTCTCAATAGCCATATCGATGAAGTCATTGCATTCCAATCACGGCTTATTCAATTTGCGCAGCAATTGACACCATTTATCGATACTAAACTCCATGAATCAAGTAGCATCGGTCGGCGAATCAATGAAGATGTAGCATCACTTACAGACACATTGGAACAGCGTACACGAGGCATGGTCGGTGCTATCGACGGAGTCTCAGATGAGATTCGCAAACGATGGGAAACAACCCTTATCCGAGAGCAACGCTTTGTGCAACACGTCGATGAACTTCGTATTTCTATTGGCCATCTTCAGCATGGAATTCAGACGATTCGCCGTGAACTCGAACACCTAGCACCACAATCTAAACCCGGGGAGCAAGTCAGACCAACTATTAGCCAGACACATCTTGACGATACACTTGATGAATTCACATACGTTGGCTTTGAAAACCTATTTCGCGGTGCACCAGAAGAAATTCGGTCGCGCCTCACCGAGTATCTTCCATATTTTGAAGGAGCCACAGAAGTACTAGACTTGGGTTGCGGACGAGGAGAGTTCCTTGACCTACTCAGGGAATCAGGAGTTTCGGCGCGAGGCCTAGATATCAACGCAGAAATGATTGAAGAATGTCACAGTCGTGGTCTCATCGCCGACGTCGGTGACGCGCTGAGTTTTCTGCAGCAACAAAACGATCGTTCTCTTGGAGGACTCTTCGCCGCACAGGTAGTAGAACACTTAGAACCACGCTACCTAGTCAGACTACTTGCTGTCGCATCGCAAAAACTAAGACCAGGATCAAAAATCATTTTGGAAACGATTAACCCGGCCTGTTGGTTCGCATTCTTTGATGCGTACATCCGCGATATCACCCACGTGCGACCACTGCATCCAGACACCCTACAATATTTGCTTACTGCTAATGGTTTTCAGCACACTACGGTTCGTTATAGTGCTGCATTTCCAGAAGAGTCGAAGCTACAACACGTGATGCTAGATTCAAAGTCGGCAGCACCTCTTCACGATGCTGTGGCGACACTCAATAACAACATCGATAAGTTAAATGATCTGATGTTCACTCATCTCGACTACGCGGTCATCGGAGAAAGGCTTTAGGGCCGCGTGGACGCCAAGCGAATAACGGCGTCGGCAACGGTTCAGACACTCTGGAAAAGAATCGGGCTCGTTGGCCACGTATTGCTGTTCGTTGTCATCTGTACACTCGCACAATCTATCCTCTGGTCACCAGATGCAAACGTGATCTTGATACTATTAGTTGTAGGTATTGGGTTAACGTCCTTCTGGAAACCAGAATCTGGACTTCTGGCAGTTGCAGTATTGGCGCCGCTCGGACTTGTCATTAACCGCGCACTAGATAGTGACCCCATCCGGATAAGTGAAAGCTTTGTACTAGCGTTTCTCACGGGAGTAATGCTTCGCAACATCTTGTCAAGAACACCCAAGCAGGACCACAGCTCTACACATCACTGGCTTTACTTGTTATTGCTGATTGTTATTGGCTCCTGTACAGCTCAGCTGTTAACACAGCAACTATGGCAAAACTATCCGCTAGCATTTGCTGAACAAGTATTCGCGTACTTAGCAACGGGCTACCACGGTCCAGTCGGAGACCTCCGAATCTGGATCAGGCCAGCGAATTTTGAATATATCGCCACAACAATTCTTTTCGTCACAGGTATTTTGCTGGCGGTTCTTACTGAAACCACTATTGGTCGTAATCAGCAAACTGCGCGAAAATTGGCAGCTGCAATTGTGCTTGGCGCGTGTATCGCAAGTGCTTCAAGCGCAATTCTTGGCATTCAGGCTTTTGAAACAGACGGCTTAGCCACGACCCAGATCGATCCTCAAGAGGACGGTGTTACGCGCACGTTCATTAGTATGATCACATCGGACACGAGGTGGGCTGGTTTCACAGGCAAGGTGTCCTCAGCTGGATCGTTTCTTGTACTCGTCGTTGGGCTAGCCATTGGTGGCGTCGCACGCCATTCACGGTATTCGCTCCTATGGATCATCGGTGCTGTTGTAACAACGCTCATGTTGCTTCTCTCTGGAAGCCGCGCGGCTTTGGGTGCTGCGATTGTCACTGTGACAGCCCTCTACGGATTCCACTTAGTAAAATCCAGAAGCAATGAACGAAAATATTTAATGCGGAGCGCCTTTAGCGTCATTGTTCTCATCGGAATCGCGGTAGTCTTCCGCTGGGAAGCGCTCACAAACTACCTGCCAACGGTGCTGCAGCACCGTTGGGGATTAATGGTCGCATCAGCACGTATGTTGGCATCCGAACCGCTCTTCGGGGTTGGGATTAGTCAGTTTTATCCATTATCGCAACAATTTAGTCCGGAATATTTTCTCATTCTGAATGACTCAACCTATCTAAATGCAAGAACGAATGCTCATAACTATTTCCTGCAAGTCGCAGCAGAACTCGGAATTTTTGGATTCATAGCATTTGTTCTGTCGCTCTACGGACCACTCCGCGCATCATTCCGTCATATCATGTCGAGACAAAATAGCTGGTTCCTTACAGGAACATTCGCTGGCGTAATTTGTTTTTTACTGACCTGTCTGACCGGGCAACCACTAGTTATCGCGATTGCCGGTTATCCATTCTGGATTGCCTTAGGACTTCTAGGCGCCCTCAACAATATGGCACCTCAGGTCCAACATAGCGATACAAGTTCATCTTCTCAACCAACAGTTAGAAACGCCCTGACACCTTACGCCGTTGTTATAGCGGGGCTGCTCATTGTCACCACACTGACACTGGCAAAAGCCAGTAAAGACCGTAACGACATAGACCTTACAAGAATCGATTACGGATTCTACGATTGGGAAACAGACGGCGGGATCGCAAGTGTACCTTTTCGTGTTGGAACAGAATATCGTTGGAGTCGAGGCGACGCGACAATATTTCTTCCACAAGACACCGTGCAGGCCACCATACCACTACGAGCTGCCGCCGGATTCTCTGGGCAAGCTACAACCGTAAACATCAGGGCAAATGGTCTCACTATCGATTCGATCTTGCTTGAGAATAATTTGTGGCACCAGGTTGTCGTACCACTGAACACTAGAAACCAACGAGAGTTCGCTAGACTCGATTTCAACATTTCTCCTACATGGATGCCATCCGCTGTCGATCCCAACAGTAGCGATCACCGGCAGCTTGGAGTCATGATCGGAGAAATAAAAGGTCAAACTAAAACCGGAGAAGGGGTGCTCATAAGCGACCCGTTCCCATAAGCCAACAGAATCTCTACAGACTAGCTGACGGCTGACTAGACTGACTCATTCTTCATCAATTAATTCACCGTAAAGACCTGCGATCTCTTCTACGAGCCTATCCATCGTAAATCGCTCACTAACAACATCACGCGCTTTCATTCCCATCGCTCGTCGTTCAGCATTCCCTACAGTCAATAATGACAATACCGAACCTGCAAGAGCCTCAGCATTACCAAACGGAACAACAGCGCCAACAGCCGGATTCGTAATTACATCACGAACACCTCCCACATCAGTGCTAATTCCTGGGATACCAGAAGCCATGGCTTCGATTAACGCCACTGGGGTTCCTTCATTTCTCGACGTCAACACAAATAAGTCACTCGCAGCATAAATGGTGGAAAGATCTTGTCGCCACCCCAAAAATTGAACAGCGGATTCTAGTCCCAATGCACTTACCATTGACTCGAGCTCATCGCGTAATTCGCCATCACCCACAATGAGAAACAACACATCTTGTCGGCTTGAACACACCCTTTGCGCCATCTCAAGAAACAAGTCGTGTTTCTTAATCTCAGTCAGTCGCCCAACCGTCGTGACAACCAATGTGTTTTCTGGGATGACAAGTCGTTCTCTCGACACACGGCGCATGTTGTCATCGATGCCCACAAACGGGGCGAGGTCAAAACCAAGACGGATCGACCAAACTTGATCGGAACGACCAATCGCATAGCGTTTGTTAATCTCATCAGCAATCCGAGGTGAAATTGCAATAATTCTGTCAGTCCATCTGGCGAGCCAACGTTCAAGTCCAAGGAACACGGCCGTCGAGCGTCTCCCAAAGTACCCATCAAAGACATGCCCGTGATAGGTGTGCACAATACGAACAGGGTGCCGACGACCATGGGTCAAGTTATAGAATCTCGCCGCGAGCCGACCAAGTGCTCCCGCCTTTGCCGTATGCGTATGAACAATATCAGGCTCAAAGTCACATAGAACCCGGTAGAGCTGACATGCGGCACCAAAATCTCTCTTTAGATTAATAGGTCGTTGAAGATCCGCAACTTTCAGTGCCTCAACGCCCTCCCGTGCAAGTAGATATCCCATATCACCCTCACCGGGTGTGAGTGACCCGTGAACCAACAAACTGTTGTATCCAAACGCTTTCAGCCGAGTCGTCAACGAAACGGCTTGAATAGAAGGGCCACCGATGTTGAGACGGGTGATAACACGGAGTACCTTTATCTGTTTTTTCTGAGTTTGATCTTCCGAGCTATTTTGAATACGAAGACTGGTCATAGAAACGCCAGAGAACTGCTACGCCACGATCGCAAAACGCGCCAGACAATCAGTCCGTCGAACGCGACCCGCGGACATAGCCCAATGGCGAGTCTCCCTGCGAACGCCCAACAATTTCATCGAAATGCACACGAAGATAGGAAAGCGTGACACCATTTTGGGCACAAAGTGTCGAAATCGTCCGTTCACGCTGAGAGTCAATACTTGAGGTACTGATGACAACGGTATCGACATCACCACTGGTTATGAGCTGTGCAAGATGCTGACAATCACCAAGAACAGGGTACCGATGCAGTCGAATCCGTGTCTTGCTTGGATCATCATCAATGAATCCAAGCATCCGATAGCCAGGATTAGACTGCTTAAGTAACTGTCCCACAGCCATAGCCCCTCCATCGCCTGCACCATAAATTACAAGCCGTTGACCGCTATCTCGCTGACGATGCGCAAACTCACTCATCATCCGAAACGATGCACGTGATGCGGTCAGTAAGACAAACAATAAAATCGCATACAGTGCGAATACAGCCCTGGAGTAACTTTCAAACCGGTAGAGATAAAGCACCACAAACTGAGCCACAACGGTACCAACGACAACATTCCTGCCAAAAGCTAGTACATCGTGCAATCCGAAGTACCGCCAGACGCCTCGATAGCCACCACCAATGGCCAACACAGCCATTTGTGACACGACAACAACCGGCAGGGACTGCATAAAAATAGGAAAATTCAAACTAAACACCGGGTCAGGAAACCGGAATCGATAGGCGGCATAATACGCAATAGACACTAAGCCGAAGTCGAGTAGCACTTCTGCGGCAGCCACTTTGTGCAGTAGATCAGAGACCACCGGCGTAAACCCTGAGGTGTCAGACTCATTCGCCTCATCTTCATCGTAAATGCGGATCCGGGCGAGGTAGACAGCAAAGACGACCAGGCCGACAAGAAATAACAACACGAGAAGAGCAGACCACGTCTCATTGACCGTTTGGATCGTAACGCCAACTGCTCCAGCAAGAATCGCCAGACCCCACAACACGCCAACCGCCTTCCGCTCAGACAACCCTATGGCCACAAGTCGATGGGAAGAATGATCGCGCCCGCCTACCGC
>CAZWKO010000025.1:0-4736 GCA_964634925.1 uncultured Vicinamibacteraceae bacterium | reverse complement strand
GATGGGCACAAGGAGAAGCAACACTGGCGCAGCGACAATTGTGAGAAGACTCCCGCTCGTCGTTTCCGAAAGGCCTGGCTGCAGCGTTAACGCCGACAACATGAAGCCAATAAACATGCTACCGCTATCCCCCATAAAAATTGATGCGGGATGAAAGTTGTAAAACAAAAATCCAGCCACAGATCCAAGCAACGCAACAAGTACTATCGCCGTCGTGACTGTTACAGATGTCGCATCAATCGGCGATAAACCAAAAAGCAAGGTAGCCGTGCATATAATCGCGATACCAGCGCAGAGCCCATCCATGTTGTCGAGCAAATTAAATGCATTGGTAATACCGACGACCCACAAAACTGTCAGCACGCTGCTAAGCGTCAGCGACTCGGTCCAATCGAGCCGATATCCAAAAAACAACAACACCGACGCCAGGGCGATTTGCACCACAAGTTTGGTATTCGGGCGAAAGCTACGAATATCATCGGCAAGCCCCACTAGGAAAATAATCGCACCACAACCGAGTGGAACAACCAAGGAAACAGCATCACTAAAGGCGATAGCGCAGACCATCGTCACTACCGCGATAGCTACGCCACCAAACAGTGGCGTCGCTTGTCGATGCCAACGATCCGCAGCAGGAAGCGCGACCTTGCCAGCAGAAAAGGCCGCTCTACGACACAATGGAACGAGTACGAGAGCCAACACAAATGCCGACAGAAACGGAAAAAGAAGAATCTCCATATAAGCCGAGTGGCTCTCTATTGTGCCACGGCAGTCATTCTTTTCACAGGTATGTACCGATTATCCTACGAACGGCGGGCCTAGACTGCCTTCGTATGCCAGCGTTTCGGAAACAGCGGAAATAACGTCGCCCGGTTCAACCGAAGTCAAACACTTCTTGTCATACGGACAATTCCCTCGTAAACCACACGGAGCGCACTCGACGTGCGTACACAGCACCCTATGTTTACGGTACCCAGCAAATTCTGGCAGCGTCAGCCCACCCCACACGATCACACTGGGAACGTCAACGGCATTCGCTGCATGCATAAGCCCGCCCTCCTGGCCTAAAAACAATCGAGCACGTTGCATAAGCAACACTGCCTCTCGAAATGACGTACGGCCCGTAATATCAATCGCACCTTCTAAAACAGAATTGCCCCCTTCTCCAATCTGCACAACAGGATAATTTTGATCGCGAAGCCACTTCACAACACGCTCCCATCGCTCAAAGGGCCACTCGCGCAAATCACCAAACCACTGACTTTTCGAATGGGGTTCGACAACGACAAAAGCCGTCGACAGTTTTAGTGATTCTTGTAGACGATCGACTGCCTCTTCCTCATCAGGTGAAAAATACATTTCACATTGGTAGTCCCCGGCAATTAATCCATAATTCGCTAGAACAATATCGATGATGTGGCCTCCCTCTTTCCACACCATTCGGTCTGGTGTTTCCTGTCGCACATAGCTATGGAGCCTCATATCGATATGCGCATACCAGACCCCGGAACGATGTCGCATCTGACAGGCGAGCCAAAATATAAATCGTTCATAGGCCCACAAGAGACCTAACAATCTCAATACAGCAATAACGGCCCGGTCAACCACAATGAACAGAGATGATTTCTCAACAACCGGCTGAGCGTAAATCCGTGGGTTGTCACGGAAAATTGTGTCGTTTCGAATTGAACGACTCGTGTCGTGTAGCTCTCCTCGGAGCAGGTCCGTAAGACCTGGCCGATAGCCCACACGGACTTGATTTCCGGAATCTTCATGTAATCGTCGAACCACTGACGACCACAGCAAATGTCCACCTAGCCCCATCCGTTTACCTCAAGTTCGTGGCGATTGCTTCGACGGACGCGTATCATTGCATCATAACTAATTCGATCAAAACGCACCCTCGCCTTCGGCGGTTGTGTACTTAACGGTAATCTTGGCAGATTTCTGACTTTGGGAGACATTGTTTGAACGTTCTTGGAATCACATTGGGTCATGATTCGAGTGTCGCACTGATTGTCGATGGTGTCGTAATCGGCATCATGGAAGCGGAACGCTACTTTCGACAAAAACGCTACAAACTACACTGTTTGACGCTTGAGCCCGGTCGACACAAATCAGAGTTTCAGTATGTCGATGTCGAAGATTTTGTTCTTTTTCTTGAACTCATATCGAAAACGTGGGGCTATTCGTTTGATGTCATCGCCGTACAAAACCAAGGTCGAAAAGACGAGTACAACAACGCACTCGCATTACTCAAACAGAAAGGTTTCACCTTCTCAAAAGCCTTTCATGTCGACCATCACCTTAGTCATGCAGCTCTAGCCTACTACTCCTCTCCATACGCTGATTCCGTCATCTTGAGTTATGACGGCATGGGCAACGATGGACAGACGGTACTGTTGCATGGAGCCAACGGACTTCTAAGCTATATCGAACAAAGCCCTCTCCGCTTCGGACAAAGCTATAACAATCTGGGGTACATTCTGTCGGTCGAGCCTGACATCGCAGGCTCGACCGCAGGTAAGACGATGGGGTTGTCGGCCTACGGTCACGTACGCTCCGATTGGGTCGCCTCTGCCCGTAAATACGTTCGAGAGTACGTCAAACGAACACCGACCGCGGTGACTGGCCTGAATAACTACGGCAAAGCTCACCGCATAAACCCCGTAGGACTCGAAGATCTCTCAGAATTACGTCCGTTTCTGCAACCCATGGAGCGGGACTCACACCAAAGTCTTCGGCACACAATCAAAAAGATGCTCGGGCCACAACAATACGAATTACGCCTTCCCGGACCTGAGCATGAATTGTCACAAGACTTAGCTCAGACTGTGCAGCATGCATGGACGATGGAAGTAATCAACCTATTGGCAAACTACCGACACATTAGCCGGAACTTGTGCGTCGTCGGTGGTTGCGCGTTAAACGGAATTACCAATTACCGCATAGAAGAAGAACACCTGTTCCAACAATGCCACTTTGTACCAAATCCGACAGACTGCGGCCTTTCTGCCGGCGCTGGTCTTTATGCATACTTTCAGTCAACAACACAAACATTCTCAGGCGCCAAACAGTTTTTTTCACCCTATCTCGGAACGGAAGCATTCGATCTGACCGAGCTTCCTACCCTTAAGCAAAGTCATCCTCATCGAACTCTTTCACCTGACGAAATTCCTCGCATCGTCGCACGTTTAATCTATGCAAACAAACTCATTGGAATAATTAAAGGGAGATACGAAGTAGGTCCACGTGCACTGGGCAATCGATCCATTTTGTGCAACCCCTTACACGCAGGGATGAGAACATTATTGAATGACAAAGTGAAGCATCGCGAGTGGTACCGACCATTTGCTCCCGTCGTCACCGCCGACGATGTTTCTCAATACTTCACCACCGAGGTCGACATCCCATACATGTCGGCAATCTGTCATACACGGTCGGAATATCGCGAACAACTCCCCTCTATAACGCACGTAGACGGCAGCGCCCGTGTCCAAACTATTCGGCAGGATCACAATCCATGGCTTCACCGCGTATTGAAAGAATTTGAACGACTGTCCGGTATCCCTATTCTCTTGAATACCTCATTCAACCCAGGCGGCGAACCAATCTTGAATTTCTGCAAAGTTGGACTCGAAATGTTGACATCAACCGAACTGGATTTAGTGCTCATTGACAACACACTGTTTTGTAAACCTGGACACGAATCGCTACTCGAAACGTAATCTAGCAATGAGCTCGGCATCAACGTCTCTTCATCGCATAAACGCAGATCGCAAACTGAACACCTTGTCAAAGGTGTTGTATCTAACATTGAACTGGTTAAACAATCAACTCCCTTACACGGCCGTCGACCCAGCAATGGCAAACCTTAAGTCAAACATCTTCTCCTAGCCGTAAATTGTCAGATTTGTTTTGGTAAGCATTGCCTTGGGTAAGCATAAACAAAGAACTAGGACCCATTCAGTTCGTCGACTGCGGCTGTGGTGGCGGTAACTACGGACCACAGCTGCTCAATTGGTGTAAGTCCGGAAATGCGCAATATCTTGGAATAGACGCAACCTTCTCCAATCAATGGCAGAACCTGACAAACCTAGACCAGAGACTTCAGTTTCTGCAGGTCGATGCGAATACAGTTGGAAAGCATCTTCCAGAAAAAGCCAACCTTTTCATCTCTCAATCAGCCATCGAACATTTTGACGACGACTTAGTTTTTTTCTCCACGCTCAAGAATTTCATTCTCAAGAATAAACGGCCAACAGTACAAATTCATCTTTTCCCATCAGCCGCGTGTTTACTGCTTTATTTATTACACGGTGTCCGGTAATACACACCACGAACAATCTCACAAATCACCAAACTGTTTAGACCATTTTCGTATGCTGTCTTGTATCGACTTGGCGGGAAGGCGTGCAACAGACTCCACTACGACTTTATCACTTGGCCACTACTGACTAAAAAAACTGTCGATTTACGTCAGACGCGAACTGATGAGTACGACCAAAGCTTGCGAAACGCCATTCGAGCCGACATGCTGCATCCACAATCTTCGCCTGCATTCTGGGCGCTAGTCGTGCACTCCCACCCAACCACGCAACTCTTTGGAAAAGACGCGTCCTCACCATCAGCGAACGATTGAGCCACTATTTGCAGCTACTGTAGAGTTTCGGCGCCAATCAGGCAGAATACGAAGCCATTGTTCAAAACAGAGAATGCTCCACAGTTGCAGACCC
>CAZWKO010000024.1:0-16126 GCA_964634925.1 uncultured Vicinamibacteraceae bacterium | reverse complement strand
CCAATCCGACAAATCCGGCAATACGCTCAATGAATGCGTCTGGGAGTAAAAACGACACCCCCATTGACACTCCATATCGTCGAGCAAGCGCAACCTTCGCCCGTTCAACTAATGGCCGTGACGGCATGAGCACAGGAACCAGCTCCCCTGGTTTCCCAACAGGGCTCCCAAGCGTCTCGACAAGATCGTCAAGCAAGAGCGTCGCATGCGACGCATACTTCAGCTGAAGTGACATTCGATTCTTCCGTTACGTCACCGTCCGTAATGCCGTGCCCTCCGCATTATCACGACCGGGACCGTAAATTCTGAGATCACGCTAAGTACCACAGAATGTTTCACGCACGACCTCTTCTGGACTGGGTGGTATTTCGAGATCTGCATACTCCCCGTCGGCTGTATACGGGTCCGCTAAGCCTTCGACGAGTCGATTAAATGGACCGAACTCTCCGGCATAGGCACTTTGGATGACTTGCTCCACCCGATGGTTCCGAGGAATCCGCACCGGATTCACAGCACGCATTACCACCACCTGCGTCGGCGTGTCTGCCGCGCCCAACCACTTCGTAAACCAGTCATCAAACGGTTGCTGTTCAGGGAACAACCCCCGCAGCGACTCCGCCTCCGCCCCAGCCGCAATAGACGTCAGCTGACTGAAAAACACCGTAAAGTCAATCGCCTGCGCGCTCAACACTTCCAGGCACTCGTGAATAATTTCGACGGGTGCCGTTGCCGGAAGCGCCAACTTGGCACGGAACCGTGCGATGTATTGACTCCCGAATCGCTCCGAATACTTCGCAAGCACTTGTTCCGCCTTTTGTATGGCATCATCTTGGCTGTCGGACAGCAATGGCATCAACGTTTCCGCAAAACGGGTCACATTCCAGAGTCCAATATTCGGCTGATTTCCCCACGCGTACCTCCCACCGGTATCAATCGAACTGAACACACATTTCGGATGCAAGGCATCCATGAACGCGCACGGTCCGTAGTCGATGGTCTCTCCAGAAATGGCTGTATTGTCCGTGTTCATCACCCCGTGTATAAATCCGAGTGACATCCACTGCGCAATGAGATCGGCTTGCCGTAACACGACCGCCTCCAACAACGCAGCATAGGGATCCGCTTCTTCAGCAGCCACTGGGTAGTGCCGTGCGATCGCATGGTCTGCCAGCAGACGTATCGCCTCTGTATCCTTCTGTGCAGCGAAGTACTGGAAGGTGCCGACACGGATGTGACTTCTGGCCACCCGCGTAAACACACCCCCCAGTATTGGCCCCTCTTGCCGCATGACGCGTTCACCGGACGCAACTGCAGCCAGCGCCCGCGTCGTCGGAACACCGAGCGCGGCCATCGCTTCGCTCACAACGTATTCGCGAATGACTGGACCGAGCGCAGATTTGCCATCCCCACCTCTCGAAAAGGGCGTCCGGCCTGAGCCCTTCAACTGAACGTCTTGACGCACGCCATCGGCATCAACAATTTCGCCAAGTAACAGCGCACGACCATCACCGAGTTGAGGCGAAAACCCTCCAAACTGATGACCAGCATAGGCCTGCGCGAGGGGCTCAGCACCCTCAGGAATTCGGTTTCCGGCGAACACCGCAAGGCCGTCCTCGGATTGCAACCAGTTCGTGTCGATTGACAGCCTAGCGGCAAGCTCATGGTTATATCGAATCAGTGTCGGTGCTGGAACCGGCGCAGGATTCTGCCTAGCAAAGAAACGACCTGGAAGTCGCGCGTAGCTATTGTCGAAAGAAATATTCATTCGGAGATCTTTGTAACACGCTTAACGGACATGCTGTCTCGCAGCCGGGGTCTTCACGACCGGGAGTAATGCCTCAGCACTATACGATCGCGCCGTCTGTTCCTTGGGAGGAACCTCATAGGCTGTCGTACGCTGTCTCGCCACGCGCCCTACGGCCGCGATCACCGCTTCCATCTGTGCCGGTGGAAGTTCCTGCCCGAACGACGCCCCAGCGGCCTTCGTAATACTTTCATTCATCAGCGTACCGCCCAAGTCATTTGCACCAGCATTCAAGCATGCCGCTACACCACGAGGCCCCATCTTGACCCACGAAGTCTGAATATTTGGAATCACGGGATGAAGCGCCAATCGTGAGACCGCATGCATCAACAAGGCTTCTCTAAATGTCGGCCCTCGTCGTGCGCGACCCTTTAAATAAATCGGTGCCTCCATGTGCACGAACGGCAGAGGCACAAACTCCGTAAAGCCGCCCGTCTTGACCTGCAACTCTCGCACACGATACAAATGCCGCGCCCAATTGATCGGCCGATCGATGTGCCCGTACATAATCGTCGCCGTTGTCCTAAATCCAACCGCGTGCGCTGCTTCCATCACCTTCAACCACTGGTCTGTCGTGATCTTGTCCGCGCACAACTCGGCCCGGACTTCATCGTCCAACACTTCTGCCGCGGTTCCCGGCAATGTCCCTAAACCCGCTGCCTTCAATTGAAGTAAAAACTCCCGAACCGTTAGACCCAATGTCTCGGCTCCCTGCCACACTTCCAACGGCGAAAACGCGTGGACATGAATGTCTGGTTCGGCCGCTTTCACCGCCCGACAAATGTCCAAGTACGTCTGGCCCGTATAGTTCGGATGTATACCGCCTTGCATGCAGACTTCAGTACCACCCCGCTCCCACGCTTCATGGCTCCTCCGGCGAATCTCATCGAGGTCCAGATCGTACGGTTCGCCGCGCAGATTTTCACTGAGCTTCCCTTTTGAAAAAGCGCAAAATTGGCACTTGAAATAACAGACATTGGTGTAGTTAATATTTCGGTTAACTACATAGGTCACCTCGTCACCATTCACTGCATGACGAAGATCGTTTGCGGCCTCCAACACAATTCCTAAGTCGCTCCCCCGCACGGAAAAGAGTTTCGCAATTTCAGTCTCGACTAATCCGTGTCCTTTAAAGGCTTTCGCGCACAGTGCCACAATCGGCGACGACGCCTGAATCGACTCCGACCGCTGCAGTTGATCCAAGATCGCGTGAGGTAATCGTGCATCGCCATCACCTGGCGACCACTGATCAGCACGGGCCAATCCATCCGCATCGGACGCCTGAATCACCGGGGCGTGCAGGCCTTCGTCAACCCAACCATCCATCGCCACCGCGTATCGTGGGTAAACAGTCAGCCGCTCGGCTAGCACTTTGCCCGCCCGTTCTGTCTCTTTCGCCAGCCGATCAAGATGCGGCCACGGCGCCTCTGGATTCACATGATCAGGCGTCACAGGCGAGACGCCACCCCAATCATTAATCCCCGCATGGATCAACGTTCGAAACGTATCCGGACTGAGATTAGGCGGTGCCTGAATAGCCATATGTGGCCCAAAGAGTAATCGCGCTATGGCGATCGTCCACAGCAGATCATCAAACGATGGCTCTGCCCATTCGGCCATCGCTGTACCGGCCTTAGCCCGAAAGTTCTGAATAATGATTTCCTGAAGATGGCCGTACTTATCGTGCAGATCTCGTAATACGAGTAGCGACTCAATGCGTTCTTCGCGCGTCTCACCGATCCCGATCAAAATGCCGGAGGTGTACGGAATACAGAGTTCTCCGGCCCATCGCATCGTCTCAAGCCGTCTCTCAGGATCCTTGTCCGGTGACCCGTGATGCGCCTGTCCTTTCTCCAACAGGCGCCGCGACACGCTCTCAAGCATCATGCCTTGTGATGGACACACAGCCCTGAGTGATAACAGTTCATCGCGAGTGACGACGCCAGGATTCGCGTGCGGCAATAACCCGGTAGCCTTCCGCACCGCCTCTGCCGCCGCGACAAGATAGGCAATCGTCGTGTCGTAGCCCATCTTTTCTAATTCATCGCGCGCCTGTGCGTACCGCTGCTCAGGCTTATCACCCAGCGTAAACAAAGCCTCCTGACACCCAGTGGCAGCGCCCTCCCGAGCAATCTCCACCATCTCGTCAATAGAAAGATAGGCTGGTTCCCCAGCTCGCGGGGGCTGCGCAAACGTACAGTAATGGCACACATCTCGGCAGAGCTTCGTCAACGGGATAAAAACTTTCCGAGAATACGTCACCACCGACCCAAACCCGGTATCTCGAAGAGCGGCTGCCTCACGCATCAATGCCGGGAGGGCCGCCCCGTCGCACCACGCATAGGCCTCGTCCCGACCTACGCGCGAATTCACTTGCGACTCCATGATGTTGGATAATTCTATAGATCAATGCGTATTGCAATCACCGGGGCCAACAGTAGTGTCGGACACGCGTTCCTGACACGTCTTGTAAACCAAACAGAAAACGAGCTCACCGTGAACGCTGGCGTTCGAACACAGCGCGCTGCAGACACACTTCCAGACCATCCGTCTATCGCGCCCTACATCATCAGGTACGGAGACAGCGACAGCCTGGACAAGCTGTTAGACGGCGCTACCTGCGTGGTCCATCTAGCAGGGATCCTCATCGAAAACCCGTCATCCAACTATCAAACGGCAAACGTTGATGCGACGTCGGCAGTCATTGAAGCCGCCCGGCGCGCCAACCTCGCGCACGTCATACTCGTCAGCGCGATCGGTGCCAACAGCCACTCTTCGAACGCGTACTACCGATCCAAGGGCCTCGCCGAAGACGCCGTCACCGGGTCCGGTCTCCCGACAGACATCATTCGCACCCCGATGTTGCTCGGTCCCGGCACCGCGGGTGCGAAAGCGCTTATCGGCATGGCATCACGGCCGTCCGTTAAAGTGCTGGGCGGTGGAGAACATACCTTGCGTCCGTTGGACGTAGACGACCTGAATCAGGCCATTCGGCAGTGCTGCCAACGAGGACCCAACCGTATCAACATCTACGAACTTGTTGGCCCGGAAGCGATCACCCATCGCGAATTAATTGTCGCGGCCGGCCACCTTCTAGGTCAAAACGTTTCCGTCGGCGCATTACCAGTCTGGAGTGCGAAGTTAGGTGCAACCCTGATCGGGATCTTTCGACGCGGCGGAATCACGTCAGCCGTGATCGACGTGATCACTGCGAGCGAGGCCGTCCACCACAACGCCGACGCTGATCTTGGCATCACACTGACGCCCCTCTCCACCACGCTGCAAAAACTTGTACCCTGAACACTTCGCGACTCGTGACTGATACCGCCACCACACCCACATCGGGAAAACGATCAAATCCCGCCGGACGATTATTGTTCCTCGTTCTCACCGGTGGTTGTTTTGTCTATCTCTACTATCGATTAAACGGCGCCGCGACGCGTGAAGGCCTGACGCTCGCAGCCTACATGACCGATGTGTTCGCCAATGTCCAGTGGCTGCCGTGGCTAGGCTTAATGATGGCCTATTCCACGCTGTACTTCTTGGTCGACACACTCGTCGTCACGCGGGCGCTGAACTGGTTTATCAAGGACATTCGGTATCAGGACATCCTGCCCATTCGGGCGAGCACCTACATCATTTCGATCTTTAACGAACAAATCGGCAAAGGTGCCATGGCCTACTACCTCAATCGTCGCGACCAGGTGCCCGGCTGGGAAGTCTCCTCCGTCATGTTGTTCATCATGTTCTGCGAAGTGTTCTATCTATTGATGTGGGCCACCATCGGCTATGCCATCAGTGATGAGACGTTACCCGAGGCCTTCGGACTACTCCCCTACATCGCGACCGGTGGCGCCATGGTTCTCACGTTGTGGATCCTGTATTTCCAGGGCGCCTTTCTTCGTAGGAACACATTCCGCGAGAACAAGATTGTTCATGCCTTCAAGATGGCCACCATCAAACATTACGCGCTCTTTTTTCTCCTGCGATCACCCGCGCTCTTGGCCGCCGTTCTCGTCTACACCATTGCACTCCGTCTCTTCGGTGTCGACGCCTCGTTTGTCTCGTTACTCGGCTATCTCCCCGTGATCTTTTTCTCTGCCGCCGTGCCGACCCCGATGCGTGCCGCCGCGATTACGTTCTGGGTGATACTGTTCCCAGAAAACGAAGGGCAAATGGCCGCATTCGGGTTTGTCCAACATAACTTTTTTATTTTCTTCAACGCACTAATTGGTGTGCTCTTCTGGCGACGCGCACAACGCGATCTCTTCGGGTAATCATGGCCCACGTGCTCACCTCCGTGCGTCTCGTCCTGATCGCGCCGGTCGCCGTAGCCTTTGCACAACCCGATTTTATCAGCGCCACCACACTTGCCGGACTCCTCTTCGTGGCCATCGTCACCGATACGCTCGACGGCCGCGTCGCCCGTGCAACAGGAACCGCGTCTCCCGCCGGCCAGGTCTTTGATCACACGACCGATTGTCTCTTTGTTACCAGTGGACTCATCGGTACAGCCGTCGTTGGCCAGGTCCCGTGGGTATTACCGATTTTGATCGTCGCCGCCTTTACGCAATACGTCCTGGATTCATATTTTCTGCATCGACACAAGCAACTTCGAATGAGCATGCTTGGCCGCTGGAACGGCATCCTCTATTTCGTGCCTTTGGTACTCCTCGCAAGCGCACGCCTTCCACTGTTCGACGTCCTGCAACCCCTACTACGTGGTTGCGTCACCGTACTGACGTACGGCTTGATCGGTTCGACTCTCGCCTCAATGACAGACCGTGCGTTAGCGCCACGCAGCACCCCTTAATCGCTGAGCTGAAACCGACAGACAGTATTACCGTGACTCGACACGGAACGACCACCATCCGCCCGGTCTCGGCGCGTCTGGCGGCGGAGCCGCACTGGCCGGCGTCGGGAGGCTATTCAATTTCCGGACGCGGGCACCCCAAGCGCTATCGAGTTCACGGTCATCCGTCACACGCGTGAGATTGACCGGATAGACATCCTCGTAAAGGCGTAATCGTGCCGTGCCGTCGCCCAACACCGCATTAGACCACCGCTTCGTCCCGCAATCGGAGCAACTCAGATAGAGATCGCCAGCATTCGTCGACATGCAATTCAAATTAATCGAGTGTGGTAAAAATCCCGCATTGATTTGCACCTGACAGAGCGTGACATCATTCGCAAATGACCAGTCGCCAACCGGCTCAGCCACTTCAGCGCCCAATAAATATCCACCCGGAATCCGGTCGCAAGGACACGTAAAGAACCAGTACGTAAAGCCACCGAGACCAAGAACCAGAACGACAGATGCGACGAGTTTCCCCATGGCTAAACAACCTTTCTGTTCAGTCGTAATGAACGCAATGCATCCCTACCGTGCCCAGGACCCGACAATGCGTTGCGCCGTCGCTTCGACGTATTGGTCAATGCCCGGTACAAATGCCACCGCCAGCGCCGTAATGACTACCGCCACCGCAATTCCCTGATAAAACACTTTCATCGAGGTACCCTCAACCTACTAGGTGCGTGGCGCGGCCTCGAACAACCACACATCACCCGCCTCCACACCGGCCCGCGTCGTCCGTGACGGATACTTATCCGTGATGGCTTTCGTGATTCCATCAAGCGTTTCGCCTGAGGTGATCCGAACCAGCTGACGTTCATAGCGCTTCCCATCGATCCGCAGCACGGCCCGTCCGTCTCGCTCCGCCTGTGGTGGCCACCCTTTCCACCATCGTCCGACCGTCGTGCCCATATAGCCCGACCACACGTAGAGTTTGCCGTCGTGCTCCACCGTCCAAATCCGTCGTGAACGAGGTGGATCAATCAACTGCAATTCGATTGTGACAATCTCGTTGACGAAGCCCCAGTCAGGCTCAACCCCCGAGTACATTTCACCAGCGATCAGTGGCCCACCAGAAAAAAATCGGTTTGGACCGTCAGCGTATCGTTGTTTAACCGCCGCCGTCAGTACAGCTGTCGCTGGGATAAGCAGCAGGCAAGCCACAATTGTCAAAACTCGTTTAATCATGTCCATACACAGACGCCCCTTCTTTCCTTCATAACTCCGAGTTGAGTGTAATCCAAGGCGAATCGGAACGCGACCCGGTCATCGACCGTAGCGTCGAAAGAAAGTCGCAATTCCCTCGCTTGCGCCGCGAGGATAGATGTGGGCACCCTGATGAATCCAGACCATCACCGGTGCCCCGGTGGACGCCCCGTACAGTGTGCAACCATTCCCACATTCCATGGACTCGTCGCGGACGTTGTTGACGTCAATGGCTAGCTCGAACGACTCTTGTTGGTCCTCAAATTGCACCACACGATCGCGGTCTCCCGCAATCACGAAGACCGGCCTCGGCGCCACCGGTCGCATCCCCTTTCGGAACCGTGCAGCCACCGGCGCAAACCCGGCGAACACCTCCGCACGCTCCGACCACAATAGATAGGTAAAGCCGCCCCCATTCGAATAACCCGTCGCATAAATCCGATCGTCATCAATCCGAAAATGTTCTTTCAGGGAAGCCAACGCCACATCGACGAGAGCAAGATCACGGTTACTCCGTCCGGGTTCCGTGACCCATCCGCGTAAACCCCGAGACCGTTCGAGCCCCTGAAAATAGACCACCACCGCCTCCGGCCACGCGACATGCACATTCGTGTGTTGGAAATTCTCCATATTGTCGCCATACCCATGAAACGACAGCACGAGCGGCAACGGCTCACCGGTCATTGTGGAGTCGGGGGCCTGCACAATCGCCTCCCGCGTGGCTCCGTTGACCTGCCACCGCATGATCTCGGCAGAGGAACTCTCGACACCGAAAGCCATGAGAAACACCAACACGCTCAAGACGCCCACTAGATATTTCATCGCTCTCCTGCAAAAGACATGTATCAACATCGACACCATACAATCATCGACTGCGCCATCTACTTCACAATAAACAGCGGTCTCGCCGTCATTCAATTACAAACCCTTCGAAAAAAACCTTTCTTTATAAGGCTCAATACCATCATTCATCTCGCGGATTCGACCGTCCTGGCGAAAGCCATACCGACGAAAGAAGCCATGTGCTCGCTCAAACCGTGTATCCGACCATAATTCCACCCGACGCGCACCACGTGCAGCCGCCCAGTCGAGCGTCCAATCCATGAGCCGAATACCCCATTCTCCGCCTCGCAGAGCTTGTTCCAAATACAAACGACGAAGAAAACACACGTCGTGGCGCGTATTGTCCGGCAACACCGCATGGGTTCCACGGATCCGCCCCTCATCGTCCAACACCACAAATGCACCACCGAGCTGCTCGTAATGAGCGGTGATGTCCATCAAATCATGGTCAGCACCAGCGAGGAAAATTTCGTCGCCATACTCTCTCAGCACGCCATCAATGAACTCGATGACACTCTGGCAATCCTGCGAACTGGCAAGGCGGAGTCGCACGTGCTCTAGGTCCAAAAACGTTCAACCAACACCCTACTCTGACAACACCATCCGTTCAAGAGGCCGACCAAACCGTAACGATAGTTGTAACGAAGGCTATTGTTGCCGTCACGAACGGCTAAACTAACCGTTTCCCTGACCGCATGCAAGGCCTGTGCAAAATGGCTGCCACGCATTCTGGGACGTGCGGATATACGGTCTCTCCCTACACTAAGTATTCAGGTATCTCTCTCGACCTCGCCATGTATCCTTCGGAAACGTTCGAGGCCACGTTTGACCTTCTACAAACTCAGCACACCCAGAAACCCACTCCGAGTCGGCTTCAAATTACGGGCTGTCGACCATAAATGGTGTCCCACACTTTGGGCATGCAATTCGATGCCCGACAAAGCACTCATCGAACGCTAAGCGACCGGCACACCCCGGACAGACCATCACCAGAACATGGATCACGGACTCCGCGTGCACAACTGGAACTGTTTCTCGCACAGTCGGTTGAACACCAGCTAGCGCTGCAGGAGTATTCGGGGATTCTTGATCCTGGTCACAACCACCAGTCCAAACCGTACGTAGTTGGCCGCGGTAGCGAAAACCATTGGCAATAATGACGACCAGGATAAGCGTCCAGACTACACGCCCAGACCAACTGTCCAAGGCCAACGCTTCCCGATTTACTAAAAACAACAAAGAAGTCACTAGGAGATAAACAATTAAGGGTGTAACTGTCGTGAGGGCGACCCCTGTAAACACCGCTGTAGTACCGTATGAGATTCCGTACATACGGCAATTCTTAGGTATCGGCGATTTTCGTTATCTCCTAAGAACGCCATCTTTTCGAACACCCTGCCGATAAAGCCAGTTCAGACTGCGTATACGGTCGTTTTCATACTCGTACGGTCACGCGACGTGACTAACGTCACACGAAACCAACCACAGTATTCGCTCTATAGCTATTGATTGTTGTCTTTTGCGTCTTCTGCTCGGGCGCCGGCTAGCATATTTGGAATTGCGTAGTTTCCTTCGTGGCACGCGTATTCGTACACCACATAGTCTGGCTCCGCCGTCAGCGGCATCGAAATCGTCCAAGGACGCGTGTAGACATTCGGGTCCGTGATTGTGACTGTCCACATGATGGTCGTCTCGGACACACGCTCATAGCGCTCAATCAGGTGCATCGCTCGTGATGTCGGGATCCCTTTTAAACGCCGACCCGCCCCACTCGTCGCAAACCAACCACGATTGTGAAAATTCTTCGTCTCCACCACGAGAACATCACCGTCCCAGTGAGCACGCGCATCACCCATCCACAACCCGATTCGCTCATTCACGTGCGCATGATCAGACAAAGGAATAATTCGCAGGTCATGAATCATTTCGTGCTGAAGTACGACATGGTCTGGTGTCTGGACGATGCGGTGTGTGTTGTTATACGCCGCGGGGAGCATGGAACCCGGAACTCCACGCGACAAACATCGATCGAGCGTACTCATATATCGATAGTGATCGCCCTCACTCGCCAAGCTATAGGCTCTGGCCACTAATGCCCACTCCTTGATCGGCGCCCGACCGTCAGGTGGATCGGTCACCAAGGAGGTTTGCCCTGTCGCGAGAACGCTGTCGCCTCCATCGAGCCAATAACTTCCATACGCCCCCAGTTGCCCGCCAGCCGTTGTCCGCCGAGCTGGCGCATCATCCTGCGCTTGTAGCGACTCCCTGCGCTGGCGACCGGCCGCTGCCATTTCTTCATCCGTAAGGAACGCGCTTCCTTGGGCAGAATCCGGGCGTTCGGTCGGCGTAATCGTTTTATTTCCCCACAATCCCTGAAGGTCAGGCTGCCCGTCAGCCGTGCGTGGCGTCACCCAGTTTGGGTCGGCAACGCGTTCGACCTGAGCCGTAACGCTTAGCGCCGGATAGAACGCCCAGATACCTACATAAAAGGCCAAGAACGCAAAGATACGATTAATCGCTACTGCTTTAATGACCTGCATCAATTACCGCGTTCCTTCGGCTTCCTGCTTTTCAATATTTCGATACACCTCAAGAATGTGACGAATATCGTGATTCCCCTCGTGGCAGGCGTATTCATACATCGGGCCCTCAGTCGACATCATCGGAATTTCGGCGCTCCAGGGCTGGTCCCACGTGGCTGCGTCTTCCACGGTAAATTCAAAGTGAATGCTGTCGTCGCCGGTGCGGGTAAATCGTTCAATCACTTTAAGGTCACGACTTGAGCCTTGCCAGGCAGACTTGTCATTAAAATGACTGGTCTCGATAACCAGTGTGTCCCCATCCCAATGTCCGCGTGAGTCCCCAGGATATTGCCGAATACTCTCCGACATATGCGGTCGTCCGTCGAGCGGGATGATACGGGGCGGATTGTTATTCTGCTCCGTGAAAATAACCAAATGATCAGGCGTCTGAAAGATCTGGTGAATATCGTTGTACGACGGATTTTGTAGAGGAGGCCCGTTGTAGCCGTAGTAAATGCAGCGCTCACTCAGCGGCCGTAACTCATGCCCGTCAAACACCCCACGCTCACCACGTGCCGCACGCCGTGCATCTGCTCGCGCCTGCGCCTGAGCATTCCGCGGTGGAATCTTTCCATTCGGCGGGTCCGTGACCAACGACGTCCGGCGTGTCGAGAGGCCTTTCGGCACCCGCGTCGCCAACCAAATTGCATTGTCATAATGCACGTACGTCTCGTCCCGGTGCGTTTGATTCAGAACGCGCTCCCGTTCGTCCGCATCGGCAATCCCAATCACATGTCTCGCTAGCGGGTCCGCACCATCGACCGTAAGCTGCGCCTGAAGTTCAGCCCATTCCTCTTCGGTATAAAACGCTTGCTCGCCCAAGTAATCGGGGCGCTCCATCGGCGTAAATGTCTGCGTCGTCCAGTAGCCTTGCAAGTCAGGATGACCGTTGGCCAATCGTGGCATCTCCCAACTGGCATCTTCGTTCGTCTCGGCAGGTGCCTGACTTTGCGAAAATGCTGGGGTCGCCAGCATCACACCGACCAAGAATACGCTCCCCAATATTGAGTGCCGATATTTCATGGCTATCCCCCTTACCCCTTAGAAACACGGGTCTGCCGCTAGCCTACCCTGAAGTGGACTTATCATCAATGCGTATCCCGTCAACTAAAATGCCGTCAGGGAAGTGTGTACGACAACAACGTCGTTCCTGCCGCGACAGTCACATATTGCTTGCCGTCTTCCCCCATATACGTAATCGGGTTCGCCCCTCGAATGAGCTGCTCCGTCTCGACACTCCAGAGTTCTTTCCCACTCTTAGTTTCATAGGCGCGGAATCGCCGATCGGTTGCACCACCAATAAAGAAAAGACCTGACGCCGTCGACGTCGGTCCGCCGGTTTGAGAATTCGGAGCCCCCGTTTCGACACCGGGTGGTGCACCTTCAACCGTGCCAAACGGCACCTGCCATGCGATCTCTCCAGTGTTGACATCAACTGCCACCAATGTCGTCCATGGCGGCTGCCAACACGGCCACCCGTCAACCATCATGCGTCCAGCCGGTAGGACGTGCCAATACACGCGGCGCGACTCGGGAGGCCCCGCATAGCTGCTTCGGTCAGGGTCGTCCGCTACTAACACCAGCTGACTAATGTGTCCCGTATTCGCGTAATTAATGATGTAGTAGCCAAGACTGGGATCAAATGTCCCGCCGGTAAACTCTGCCCCCCCCCCCGTCGATGGAAAAACAAGGGCGCCGTCGAGTGACGGTGGCGTAAACGCGCCTCGATTCCGTCCGCCGTCATACTCCATTAACAATTCACGACAGGCTGCCTCGTGCTCTGGTGTCACAGTTGCGATGTCATCCATCGTAAAACTGATCCGGCCAAATGGCGGCGGTTTCACAGGAAACGGCTGCGTCGCCGCGTAATACTCACCAGGAAGATTCCCAGCCGGAACAGGTCGCTCTTCGATGTCGTAAATCGGTTCACCTGTGACCCGATCAAAAATAAACAGCACGGGATACTTTGTCATCACACCAACAGCAGGAATGGTTTCGCCATCCTTGTTCACATCGAACAGGATCGGCGGCACCGGCATGTCCAGATCCCACAGATCGTGATGTACGGCCTGGAAGTACCATTTCAACTCACCGGTCATGGCATCGACGGCCACTATCGAATTGGCAAACAGGTTGTCGCCCGGGCGATCAGTCCCATAAAAATCGTTATGTGCTGACCCGAGTGGCATGTAAAGAATGCCGCGTTCCTCATCAATCGTGAAGAACGTCCACGTATTCGCCCCACTGACATTTCGCCAGGAGTCGTTGAGCCACGTGTCGTTCCCGGCTTCTCCTGGACGCGGCACCGTATGAAATGTCCAAACCAAGTCGCCTGTACGAAGGTCCCACGCGCGCACGTCGCCCGCCGGCCCCTTTGAACCTGTCTCGTCTGCATTATGAACCCCGGTAAACACGAGATTCTTGTACACCGCGACCCCTGAAGAAATCCCGTAATGCATGTCGGGAAACCCGTTCATCACTTCCGGCGTCTTAAGGTCAACGTAGCCGTCATTGCCAAACCGGCCATTTGGAATCCCTGTCTGCGCGTTCAGCGAGATTAACTCCCCTTCTTCTGTTCCAAATACAATCTGAGGCGCGGTCACGTCATCCCCTTCCCAGTACGCCAAACCACGCATCGACCCGCCCGTCCAATGCAACTGATGCTCTGGTGAGTTCCAGTATCCTGGCGCGGTGTAATCCCAGAGTTTTTCACCGGTTTCTGGCTTGAGTGCCACGACACGGTAGTACGGAAACGACAAATAGAGGACACCGTCGACCATCAATGGCGTCGACTGGCTTGGTCGCGACGGAATGCCCGCCTCCGTCATCTCATAGCGCCATGCTGGTACCAACGTCGTGACGTTCTCAGTATTAATCTGCGTCAATGGCGAATGACGCTGATTACCACCATCACGACCCCACGCGGACCAGTCATCCTGAGCATGCAAGGAAGACACCGCAAGTCCCACCAACACGAGTGCGCATTGCCAACGCATTAAACGACAGCTGTTCCTTTGATCACTTGGCATCACTGGCAGACTCCTCATTTCCGACACACGGTATCGCAGTGTAGGAATGGCGACGTTACATCGACCGCACTAATCAAGCGCGTAGACCACACCGGTATTGATGCGAGCCTCAAAATCGAACTCATCGACAACAAAAATACGATCACCGTTGGCATCAATACTAATATGCTTGATTTCACGACGGTGTTTCCCGCTCTTGCGCCAGGTACCACCACCGCTAAAAGGGACAACGTCACCATCACCTCGAAGTGCGCGTCCCTGCACCACCACAGGGCCCGTCTCCTTTGCCTCATCAACGGCAGGTTCAAACGTCACCGTGCCATAAACCATCCCGAAAGAACCCACTTGCGCCTCAACATTGACCTCACTCCATCCCTTCCGAACCGTTACGGACGTGACCTTCCCTTCAATGTCTGCTTGTTTCTCACCAATCACACTCATACGAATCTCCCTTAAGCCGCCCACAGACCATCATTATCAGTGACCTGCATCAAATCGAATATTGAACCAGGTAATCCCATCTGTTTCCCGAATGCCGTGCGGCACACCCGCCGGGATAAACACCACGTCCCCGACGCCAATCCGCTCTTCGACACCACCCGTAATTCCCGCCCCGCGCTGCCCATCGACCACGCGACCTTGGTCGTCGACGATTCGCCCACCGGTCACCAGAGTGCCAGATCCTTCACGCACAACGTACACGTCCGTCGTCGCTGGATGCATCAGCGCCGTTTCACCACCACGAATGCGTCGAATGTTGATGTTATAAGTTCCGCCTTCAAGTAATCGAACCGTCGTCCGCTGGTCGCTATCCATCTCACCAACGATCGTATTAAGTTCGGCAAAGGAGACACGCACCGCACGATCACTTGGCGCTTGCTCTCTAATTAGGATTTGAGAACCCACGACCGATCCACACACAAAGGCAATAGCGGCTGTTGCCAGAATTCCTTGAAAATAACGATGTTTGATCATAGGTCACCCACGAAAAGTGTTTAGGAGCGTGCACAGACTACCGCGCCGCGAAGGTCCATTCAATCACGTTTCCCGATCCGTTTCAGCCCATTCGGCGGTATCATGGTGCGGATGACAAACACTGGGAGCAGACTGTCTGCGCTCCTCGCTGGCGTCGTCGCCACGCTAGTGCTGCCTGTGGCCGTCGCCGCGCAGGACGAGGCGCAGGCGATGCTCGACAGCTATTGTGTCCGTTGCCACAACGAGCGGACTCTGACTGCCAATCTTTCCCTCGACAACAAGGACCTGGCCAACGTCGCTGCCGACGCGGAAACGTGGGAGAAAGTCTTGGTCAAACTTTGGGCACAGACGATGCCGCCGGGGAATAGCCCGCGTCCCGACGACGCCACCTACCGACGTGTGGCGACATGGCTTGCAGGCGAAATCGACCAAGTGGGGCTGGCACATCCCGATCCCGGACGCGGCGAGACGTTCCACCGGCTGAATCGTGCGGAATACCACGGCGCGATTCGCGACCTGCTTGCGGTCGACGTTGACGTCGCGTCATTATTGCCCGCCGACAACACCTACGAACACGGGTTCGACAACAACGGCGAGATGCTCTCGATTTCACCCGATCTCGTCAACCGCTACCTGTCGGCGGCACGTAAGATTAGTAGGCTTGCAGTTGGGCTGACACCACTCGGCCCAGCCGTGTCGAGCTATCGGGTTCATCCTTGGATGTTGCAGGACGAACGTCAGGATAACGAACTATCATTCGGCTCGCGTGGCGGGATTGCGATTCCGCACTATTTCCCGGTAGACGGCGAGTACGCACTGCAGATTCGACTTCACC
>CAZWKO010000023.1:0-16392 GCA_964634925.1 uncultured Vicinamibacteraceae bacterium | reverse complement strand
GGCAGCGCCTCGTCGTTAATAAAGTCATACAACTGTTTATCCACCTGAAGCTCGCCAGCCTTAATCCGATCCGTCATTCTGACTCCCTGTTTTTTGGCATCCGCTCTAGGCTACACGTCGCAGCGTCTTTTACGGAATTAGCTAGTACGGTGTGATTTTACCTCTGCCAGAGTGCGTGGGCTAATCAGTTTTTTGGACAGTATCGTTCGGCAAACTAAACTGGTCTAGCATGGCCTCCCGATGGAAGGAGTACCGGGCGCGTGCTATGCTGCGGCGCCAATGGCGATATCAGAGTCAGGATTTCCCGATCTTCGGACCTTTATTGACCAACTAAAACGAGACGATGACCTTGTTATCGTTGACGTTCCAGTCGATCCGTACCTTGAAGTTGCTGAGATTCATCGGCGTGTGATTGCGGCGGGTGGCCCGGCGCTGTTATTCACGAATGTGAAGAACGCATCGTTTCCACTAGTCACAAACTTATTCGGCACGTCGCGACGCGCCGAATTGGCTTTCGGTACTCGCCCGCTACAACTTATCAAGCGACTCGTCGGTCTTGCCGAAACGCTGTTGCCACCAACTGCTTCCAAATTGTGGGAGGCGAGAGATGTTGCCGGTTCGTTGCTGCGCATAGGTACCGTACCAAAAACACGAGGCCCGGTCACCGATGTGATTACCAGCGATGTAAACCTTGAGGATTTACCAGCTTTGACGTGTTGGCCGGATGATGGAGGTCCGTTCATTACGCTTCCGTTGGTGTATACCGAACACCCAAGTCGTCCAGGCCATAACCTTGGGATGTACCGGATGCAAGTGCACGATCGTCGTTCTACAGGTATGCACTGGCAGATAGGGAAAGGCGGTGGTTTTCATTATGCGGTTGCCGAGAAAGAGGCACAGGTTCTTCCGGCAACAGTTTTTCTTGGAGGCCCTCCCGCTTTGATGTTGGCCGCTATTTCTCCGTTGCCAGAAAACGTACCCGAGCTGATGCTGGCGTCGCTCGTTGCCGGGCAACGGTTGCCGGTTGTGGATAATGTCGGTCGACATCGGTTGATTGGGACTGCGGAGTTTGCGCTGATGGGCTCCGTCGCACCGGATGTTCGGAAAAGTGAAGGACCGTTCGGAGATCATTATGGCTATTACTCGCTCGCTCACGACTATCCGGTGTTCTCTGTGGAGAAAATTGCGCATCGGAAAGACGCGATCTACCCGGCGACGGTCGTGGGGAAGCCACGGCAAGAAGACTTTTTTATTGGTGATTTGCTGCAGGAATTGCTCTCCCCGCTCTTTCCTTTAGTCATGCCAGCTGTTGTCGACCTGTGGTCATACGGTGAAACGGGTTATCACTCGCTCGGTGCCGCTGTTGTGCGTCAACGTTATGCGCGCGAAGCGATGGCCAGTGCATTCCGCATTTTGGGTGAGGGGCAGTTGTCACTAACGAAGTTTTTATTGGTGACAGACGAGTATGTCGACCTCAAGAACTTTAGAGAAACACTGGTCCACGTGTTGGAACGGACGAATCCAGAGACGGACCTCTATGTTTTCTCAAACCTTTCGATGGATACGCTCGATTACACCGGTCCAGAGGTAAATAAAGGCTCGAAAGGTGTGTGGCTTGGACTGGGACCAGCTGTGAGGCAGCTCCCCCAGGAATTCCGATCAGCGGACCTGCCCCAGGGCATTTCGACCGTCCGTGTGTTTTGTCCTGGCTGTCTTGTAGTGGATGCTCCTGCATATGCTGACGAACCCGACGTGGGTGCTCGGATTTCGAAGACCGGAATATTTAAGGACTGGCCATTGATTGTTGTATCAGATGAACCTGATCGAGCAGTTTCGTCGGCTGTCAATTTTCTCTGGACAACTTTTACTCGTTTTGAACCGGCAGCTGATATCTATGCTTCGCGAACGAACATTGTTCGTCATCATGTGTCTTACAGTGCACCAGTGGTTATTGATGCGCGGATGAAGCCGTCGTACCCTGCTGAACTGTCCTGCCGACCAGATATTGCTCGGAAAGTGAATGAATGTTGGACACAGTACTTTCCTGGAAATAATGTCGAAATGGGCGATTCGGAGAAAGCGTCGTTGACATGACCCCAATAGTCTAGTGATGACAGGTTCGCGTCCAGTCAAAACAGAATTGCTAGCTGCTCTGAGTATTGTATGTACCTGTTTCAGTCTCGGTTGTGGTGTGGATACAACTGAGGATGCAGACTTTGGCTTTGTCGGGATCGATATCACTGGATACGAGTTGCAGTCGGCATTCCGGCCGGTGCTTCCGGAGTTAGTTAGTAGTCTTACTGAAGGTCGGGTCTCTATTGATTTTGAGTCGGCCTCCACACATTGTGTCAATGTGGCTGGTTGTCTTCAAGCTTTGCAATCTGGTGAGGTAGATATTGCTCGGGTAGAACTCGACGACGTGGCCTCACTCTTCCCTGAGTTGCAAGTTCTCGAAGTTCCTTATCTAATTGAGTCGGCTCGGGTTGCTGAACTGGTCTTTACGGGGACGTTTTATTCGAGAATGCGAGATGCCATTCTTGATCGAACCGGACTCCGGTTGATGGCCGTATCGAATATTGGCGGTTGGCGTCACATCGCAAATAATGTGCGTGAGGTGCGGTCTCCCGAAGATCTTGAGGGGGTGCAGTTTGAGACAGTCGACCTGCCAGTTCATATAGAGACGACTCGTGCCTTGGGCGCTAGTTCGGTCGGTGCATTAAGCGACACGCGTGTTCGAGGTGATTCGGCGGTGGGGATGGCTCAAGGTTTGCGCACAGGCATTGTTGATTTACTGAAGACAGACCGGGAAACTCGACCAACTTTTCTGACGCTGGATCGTCATACCTACATCATTGGCTTTTGGCTCATGAACGAACGGTCGTATCGTCTGATGCCGTTAGATCTCCAGCAGATCGTGCAGCTTGGGTTTGATGAATTGCGACGTATCACACTGACATTTCCAGACAATCGTGAAGCCGAAGCGCTTGATACTTTCAGGGCGGATGGTGGGCAGATTTACGTACCGACTGTGGATGAAAAGCGTTCGTTTGTGGCGGCCGCTGGACGCGTGTCAACCTGGTTTATGGATATTTATGGCTATGAATGGCTGGTTTGGCTAGAAGGGGCGATTGCGGAGGCTGAGCGAGAACTATCGTCATTATCTCAACAATAGTTGTTCCGATGGTTGGATAAAGTAACAAGTGGTACGAGCGTGCAAATTGATCTCAATTGTGATGTCGGTGAGTGGAGTGGCACAGATATTCCCAGCAATGATCGGGCACTTCTGACACGCGTCACATCAGCAAATATTGCGTGTGGTGGGCATGCAGGTGACGAGCGTACGATGCAGGCGACGGTTCGCTGCGCAGCGGACCATGGTGTTGCAATTGGTGCGCATCCAGGTTTTGCGGATCGAGCGGAGTTTGGCCGTCGTGAAATCTCAGCAACACCGGATGAGATTGAAAATCTTGTTACATCTCAAGTGGAATTACTTCGAGATATTGCTCGGAACGAAGGCGCAACTATTAGGCACGTGAAACCACATGGCGCGCTCTACAACCTGTCTGCGCGAGATGCTTTCGTGGCTGATGCGATTGTGCGAGCTGTCGAGCGCATTGACTCAGGTTTGATTTTGTTTGGATTGTCTGGGTCTAAGCTGGTCGTTGCTGGTCGTGCTGCAGGCCTAAACGTTGCTTGTGAAGTATTCGCAGATAGAGCATACGCGTTCGATGGGTCTTTGGTTGCGCGTGGCGACCCCGGCTCCGTTATCGATGACGTCGGGATAGTTGTGCAGCGCGCGGTACGGTTAGTTGTAGACGGCAGCGTGTTGGCCAAAAGTGGTGAGACTCTTCACCTCGTGGCCGATACGATCTGTGTACATGGAGACACCACTGGTGCGCCGGAACTTGTGCGGAAACTTCGGGCTGGTTTTAAGGACGCTGGAGTAACTGTGAGATCGGTGTGTAGTCCTTAACAGTCAGTGCAATGTGTACGGACCAGAAAGCGTGAATTCTGCGATAGTCGCGTCAAACCGAGTTCCGTCTTCGGTGATCATCTGATACGTGCCGTGCATTGTTCCGAACGGAGTTCGGAGCGGGCAGTTTGACGAGTATTCAAATGATTCACCGGGGCCAAGCGTGGGTTGTCGGCCTATTACTCCGGGACCCTTGACCTCTTCAACATGGTTGGCCGCATCAGTAATCGTCCAGTGCCGGCTGATTAGCTGCACTTTTTCGTTGCCTTCGTTGGTAATAGTTACAGTGTAAATGAACCGCCAGAGTTGTCGCGGTGGGTCAGAGTGCTCTGGTGAATACTTTGCACTGACCCGGACACAAATGTCGCGGGTGGTTTCCTCTGAGGTAAATCTATCGGGTGACGAGAATGTTGTTTGATCAGTTGGCACCCTTCATATATACGATATTTTGATGATTCCGACGAGGATTTTACTCGACGCCTATCGGAAAGGTTATTTTCCGATGTCTGTAGCCGGCACCATTGAATGGTATTCACCGGAGCAGCGGGGTGTTGTACCGCTGGATGAATTTCGCATTCCCAAGCGATTGCAACGCGCACTAAAACAAGGTTTATTTGAAACAACGGTTAATCAGGTTTTTTGTGATGTGATCACAGCCTGTGCAACTCGCCACGACCCGGCTGGCAATTGGATTGACGGGACTATTTGGGAGAGTTATGTCGCTCTTCATGAGATTGGCTATGCGCATTCCGTTGAGACTTGGCACGACGGTGTGTTGGTTGGTGGTTTGTATGGTGTGTCACTACACGGGGCATTTTTTGGCGAGTCGATGTTTCACACGATACCCGATGCGTCGAAGGTTGCGCTCGTTGCACTGGTCGCGCGACTTCGAAAGCAGAATTATCGGTTGCTCGATATCCAATGGCTTACGCCTCATTTGGCGCAGTTCGGGGCAGTCGAAATGCCACGCAGTCACTATCTGAGAAGTTTGTCAGATGCGATGACCCACGACTGTCGATTTCTGTGAGCCAAAAGCTTAGTTTAAAGCCGGTCTGCCAGGATTGTTGGCGAGATTCCAGCTTAATTGGTAAGCGAGCTGCACGATCCGGGTCATTTTTTCGTAGTTCAGTTTCTCGGGTACGTCTCGGCTTGTGTGGTAGTCCGCGTGCAGACCCGTATGGACAAACAGTGCTGGCACACCACGGCTGAGAAATGGCCACTGGTCGCTACGGCGAAGAAGATTAGACGGGTTGTCGTCATAGCGGAATCGAACGTCGAGTTCCGTAAGGTTGGCGCGTTCAACCGCCTGACGCAGGTCAGTACTTCGACTGTAGCCCAGTATATTGACGGCATTGTGGTTCGAGACAGCAGTTTGAGCAGGCAATCCTCGAAAACGACGCCCCCCTTGTTCTGGGATTTCTTCATCGCGGCCGATCATGTCGAGATTGATAACCGCAACAGTGTTTTCAAGTGGCGTCAGTGGGTGTTCTGTGTAGGCCCAAGACCCAAGTAGACCCAACTCTTCTGCATTCCATGTGGCAAACAAAATAGATCGTTCCGGACGATGTCCTGCTCGTGCAGCCGAGACAAAGGCTTCGGCGACTTCAAGTACCCCGGCGACACCGGACGCATTGTCATCCGCGCCGTGGTATGTTTGCGTTCCGATAACGCCTTCATGATCTAAATGGGCGCCCACGATTAGCCACTCGTTCAGTGCAGTCGAGTTTGTGCCTTCGAGCAATCCCACCACGTTATTGCTGGTGATTTGTTCGCGCGAAATGTCGGTGGTCGTTGAGACAGTGGTCGAGAGTTCGACTGGTGAAAATGTTTCCGACTCAGCTTGGGAGAGTAGCGTTGACCACGAGATGTCATTGTCAGCTACTAGCCGTTCAGCCACTGTGGTTGATATGTGCATAGCTGGAATACTGAGTTGGTCGGTCCATGCGGAGAGCTCGTAGCGTGGTCGCCGACGTTCGACCGGAGGCCAGGTGCGGTCCATGGCCGAGTTCAACGAGGATAAACGATTGTGGTTATGTGTATCGCTCGTAAACAGAACCGCGACGGCACCCCGCCGCTCGGCTTCTATGGCTTTTCGTACGAGTCGTGCATGTTCGGTTGGGGCAAGACCATCAAATTTACTTTCGGGATCGTATTCTCCTGGCTCGTGGGTCAGAAGAAGGACCACTTTGTCAGTGACGTCGGCGTCCGCGTAATCATCATGGTTAATGGCTGTTGCGGTAATACCGAAACCCGCAAACACAACGGCGCCTTCGCCTGATGCTGAGGGGCTGAAGCGTTGCGGGAAATAATCAGTGGCGAGTAATAACCGTTCTGAGCTTACGTTTGTTTCGTCTTGGAGTAGTAAGGTATTGCGTTCCGGCGCTTGAAGTGTCGGAATGATCAAATCAAAGGGCATGAGATAGTTGCCATCGGCTGCCGGCGTCAGACCAAGACGCGTGAATTGATTCGTGGTGAATGCGCTGGCTTGTCGATTCCCCGCTGTATTGGTGCGGCGTCCTTGCATATCATCCGATGTGAGGACTGCCACGTTCGTGCGTAAGTCGATTTCGCGAATGGAGTCAAATGCTGGTGCCTGGTCTGCTTGTTGGGTCGTTAGAGCATAGGTCGCCACGAGGTAGATGCACCCAAAGGCGAATCCGAGTACAAATCGAAGGATCATAGTGAGATGGTAACTATGATGTCACTTATTGTTCAACGGTCGAAATAAGGGTTTTCAAGGAGTGTAGGCGATGCGAGGCAATGTCAAGGAACTCGTGCTATTCACAATAATGTTGTCGGGCTGTGGTGGTTCCCCAGACTCAATCAATTCTGCATTCGACGTTACAGAACAGTCAGTAAGTCAGTTGGGAGTTGCCATGGCCGATGGGCGTGCCACTGCGGTGGACTTGGTCGACAGTTACCTTGCCAGGATTGAGGCTTATGACCAACAGGGCCCGACTCTCAACGCAATGATCGTTCTCAATCCTCTGGCTCGGCAGGAAGCGATGGCATTGGACGAAGAGAGGTCGGCTGGACGAATACGTGGACCACTTCATGGAGTTCCAGTCGTGGTCAAGGACAATTACGACACGTCGGAGTTGCCTACCACTGCAGGGGCCATTGCGCTGGCGACGTCGATACCACCTGACGATGCGACCCAAGTGAAACGGTTGCGTAACGCGGGTGCGGTGATTCTTGGCAAGACTAATATGCATGAACTTGCCCGTGGCATTACGACCGTTGCTTCGTATGGCGGCCAGACACGAAATCCGTACAATCCGCGGCGGAACCCTGGCGGTTCCAGCGGAGGTACGGGTGCTGCTGTTGCTGCCAGCTTTGCAGCGTTTGGCATGGGTAGTGATACGTGTGGATCGATTCGTATTCCCTCGGCACACCATTCATTGGTGGGATTGCGTGGAACTCGGGGGCTTGCCAGCGGCGATGGCATTATCCCTTTATCGACGACACAGGATATCGGTGGGCCTTTGGCACGGTCCGTTGAAGATCTGGCGTTTGCACTCGATGCGACGGTCGGGTACGACCCGGCTGATGAAACCACTCGACTGAGTGACGGGCATATTCCAGATACTTACACGGTAGCCCTTAATGCAGGGGGCCTTGCACAATCCCGGATCGGTGTTGTGCGTTCGATGTTTGGTAACAATGGCGCGGAACGGGATGTGCTTGCTGTGATAGAGGCAGCGATTGCTGAGATGGAAGCGCTCGGAGCCACCGTAATCGACATTGAAGAACCAGACCTTACAGAGGTTGTGCAAGGAGCTTCGGTGATTGGCCAGGAGTTCAAATTTGATTTTGATGAATACCTTCGGAATACCCCAGGTGCTCCTGTACGAACACTAGCTGAGGTTGTTCGCCAGGGGCTCTACCACGGCATTTTAGAATCCGGTCTTGAGAATGCCGTGTCTATTGAGACATTGGATACTGACGATTACCGGCAGCGGCTTGCGAAGCGAGACGAAATTCGAAGAACGATCGTGGACCTGATGACAGAGGAGTCCCTCGACGCCTTGCTGTATCCAACCATTCGGCAAACGGCTCGGTCTGTGGGTCAGTCGCAGCCTGGCAGCAACTGTGCATTAAGTGCGAATTCGGGGTTGCCAGCGATTACCGTTCCGGCTGGGTATGCAGAGGACGACATGCCGGTTGGCATTGAGTTGCTTGGTCACCCGTGGTCAGAGTTGCGTCTCCTCGAATTGGCGTATGCCTATGAACAAGGGACAGAGCATCGCAGGCCGCCGGCATTTACGCCGAGTCTCTTCACGGAATCGACCGGTGTGGTGCTTGAGGCACGAGTTGAGGCGGAATCGCCGTTGACAGTGGAAGCCTCGTTTACGCTCGATCCATCAACACAAACCCTGCAATTCCGAACCGCAGTGTTTGGGCTATCTGACAGTGACGTGCTCGCAATCGACCTGCATCGACGCAGTGCTGATAGTGAAAATGGTCCAGTTCTCAGACAGCTGTCTCGGCGTAATGGGCCGAGAGTCACTGGGCGTTTGCGTTTGTCTGGACGAGAGATGTCTGCGTTACGACGAGGGCTTTTGTATCTTGACGTACATACGATCGACAACGTCACAGGTGCAGCCAGAATCGATTTGTCATTACCGGGCAGGGATGAAACGTAACTGGTGTGTCAATTACTCAAACTACAAGTACAGTCCCGCTCCCGGCCCGACAGGCAATCTCAGAAGCATCCAGACCATGAGCATGATGGACCATAGGATAAGAAAGACCACGCTATACGGGAGCATCGTTGCAATGACGGTGCCGATGCCGGAGCGTTTGTCGTAGCGTTCAAAAAAGGCAACGATGAGTGCGAAGTACGACATCATTGGCGCGATGACGTTTGATGTACTGTCACCAATACGGTAAGCCGTTTGTGTGAGTTCTGGTGTGTAGCCGAGCAGCATAAACATCGGCACGAATACTGGAGCCATGACCGCCCATTTGGCGGAGGCACTTCCCATTAAGAGGTTCAGCAACGACGAAAGCACGACAAAACTCAGCATAAGCGAGATGCCACCCAGGCCAGATTCCCGCAGTGTTTCAGCGCCTTTTACGGCCATAATCAAACCAAGATTTGTCCAATTAAAGTACGCCACGAATTGCGCTGCGAAGAAGACCAGTACGAGGTAGGTCCCCAACGTGCTAATCGTTTTACCCATACCGTCCATGACATCTGCATCACTTGTGAAACGGCGAGCGCCTACCCCATAGGCAATGCCGAGCCAGGTGCCGCCGAGGAAAATGAAGGCAACAATGCCCGACAGAAAGGGTGACCGAAGAAGACTGCCAGTTTCGGGGTTCCGCAAAATGCCGTCGCTCGGGACAGTGCCCCATAGGACCAATGCTGCAAGTACAAGTAGTGCGGCAAAGGCGAACCACAGCCCGCGACGTTCGGTGTCTGACAAGGTTTCAATATCTGTGTTCTGGTCTGTTCCTTCATATTTACCTAGGCGAGGAATAACAATGCGTTCCGTGACCCAGGTTCCCGCAGCAGAAATAACGAACGTAGATACAACCATAAAAAAGTAATTTGCTGCTGGATTAACCCGATAGCCTGGTTGCACGATTTGAGCCGCCTCTTCGGAGAGACCAGCGAGTAATGGGTCAACCGTGCCGAGGAGAAGGTTGGCACTGTATCCACCTGAGACGCCGGCAAAGGCTGCTGCCAGTCCTGCAATTGGGTGTCGTCCAGCGCCTAAAAAGATAATGCCTCCGAGCGGCACGAGAAGTACGTAGCCGATTTCACTGGCGGTGTTCGAGAGCACACCGGAGAACACAATCACGAATGTGAGAAGCCGTTTTGGGGAAGAGAGTACTAGCAGGCGGAGTGCCGATCCGATGAGTCCACTCGCCTCCATGACGCCAATTCCGAGCATTGAGACCAGTACGGCCCCAAGTGGTGCAAACCCAGTGAAGTTCGTCACCATCTCAACGAGGATGCGGTGCAGTCCCTCGGTGGTTAGTAGACTTACCGGACGAATCGTTTCTCCGGTGCCTGGGTGCACGACTTCGAGACTAGTGCTTGCGGCAATTCCAGAGAGCACAATTACGAGTCCGGACAGAATGGCAAAGAGAGTAGCGGGGTGAGGAAGCGCGTTCCCTCCGCGTTCAACGGCTGAGAGAAAAACGGTCGTCCAGTTGTTCAGGAAAGCGAGTCGTTTTCGCATGTTTGTACAGAAATTAGAAGTGCTATCCTACGCGTCTGCGGAGTCCTTTTCCAACGACACCGCTGGAGTTTTTGGTTATGAGTTCAGATTTGGCTGTGGTTGAGCGACAGCGGCAGGTTGCGACCTCTGTTGGTGTCCCTAGTGCACGGAGGCACATTTTTCTGTGTTGTGATCAAACAAAACCAAAATGCTGTGAAAAAGCCAACAGTTTAGAGTCTTGGGAGTATTTGAAACAGCGTTTAGCAGAACTTCGGTTGTCCGGCCAGGGTGGCATTCTCCGTACGAAGGCAAACTGCCTGCGCGTGTGTGACGGTGGTCCGGTGGCTGTCGTCTATCCTGAAGGTACGTGGTATGGGGGCTGCACGCCTGCCGTGCTTGAGCGAATCATCCAGGAGCATCTCGTGGCTGGCCGGCCAGTTGCGGACTATCTGATCGTGCAGAATTCGCTTGATAATGTGAATCAGCGTGGCTAGGAATAATCGTAAATGTTCTGTATTGTTGTTCGTTTATAAGAGGCGTAAGCTTGTGCAAAAATAGTAATCGTGGTCTGAGAGTGTTGCCTGTTACACCGACCAATTACGGAGAATCGTAAAACAAGTTAGTTTTGGCAAACCTCTCTCATAATTTTGTAAATCTCATGAAAAATTTCCTTTGTTTGCTACTTCTGTTTGTGATCAGTGCGCCTGTGACGGCGCAGACATCGTCTGGGAATGAACGTAGTGCAGGTCGTCAGTTGACTGATACTGGCGTTCCGTTTACCCGTGCGATGCGCGTTAACCAAGCCCCTGTCGTCGATGGTGATGTGCTTAATGATCCAGCTTACGACACCGCGATGGTCGCGACGGATTTTGTTCAGAGTCGGCCATTTGAAGGTGAGCCTGCGTCCGAGCGCACAGAAGTGCATATCGTATATTCAGAGGACACACTCTATTTCGGTATCGTTTGTTACACCGAGGATCCAACAACCATTATTGTCGCCGATAGTCGGCGTGACTCCGATCTTACGGACACTGACAGTTTTCAGATCGTGCTCGATACGTATCAGGACGGGCAGAATGGGTTTGTGTTTGGAACGAATCCTGCTGGCGTTGAGTACGACGGACAGGTAACCAATGAAGGGCAGGGCAGTGGTCGGTTCGGTGGAGGAGGGAGTGGTCGACCCGGGAACAATAGACAGCAACGTGGTTCAGGAGGTGGTTTTAACATTAACTGGGATGGGGCCTGGCAGGTCGTTACAAGTGTCACCGAGGTCGGATGGACGGCAGAGGTGGCTATTCCATTTCGCACACTTCGCTATCCTCAATCCGAAGTTCAGAACTGGGGGATGAATTTCCAGCGTAACATCCGGAGCCAAAATGAGCAGGTTTTCTGGTCTGCTTTGCCTCGGCAATACAACATCAATCGGATCTCGCTTGCTGGCGAGTTACAGGGCATTGAAGTTCCGCCCCAGAGAAATCTGCAGTTGACGCCTTATGTGCTCGGGGATTCGCTAACCAGGAAAAGCGAGAATAGAACTATCAATACCGGCGATTTCGGTTTGGACCTTAAGTACAGTGTCACGCCGAGCATGACGCTTGATTTGACCTATAACACTGACTTTGCGCAGGTGGAGGTGGACGACGAGCAGGTTAACCTCGATCGATTCACGCTGTTCTTTCCCGAAAAGCGACCGTTTTTTCTTGAAAACGCGGGTTTGTTTTCTGTTGGCCAGTCTGGCGCGGCCGACATCTTTTTCAGTCGGCGGATAGGTTTGAGCGAGTCGGGCGGTCAGGTGCCGATTATTGGTGGTGGACGCCTTTCGGGGAAGATCGGAACGAATACAAATGTCGGTTTTTTAAATATGCAAACCGATTCAGTTTCGGCGACTGGCACTCCACAGCAAAATTTTACCGTTGGTCGGGTGCGTCAAGATTTAGCGAATCGGTCGAACATTGGTGCGATCGTTGTGAATCGACAAGCAACGGGGAATTTGGCTCGTGATCAGGATTACAACCGGAGCTACGCTGCAGACGGAACGTGGGGAATCGGTCAAGGTGGCACGATTAATGGTTTTGTTGCCAAAACAGATACACCTGGAGAACCGACGATTAATACGCACGCGTACGCGTGGAACGCACAGCATCAGTCTGAACGCGCGCGCATGAGTCTTGGCTATACCGAAGTTGCGCCGAATTTTAATCCTGAGGTGGGGTTTTTGGCGCGGCGAAGTTACCGTCGCATGAATGGAAGCGTTTTTACGACCTTTCGTCCTGAAGACACGTTAGGGATTCATGAGGTTCGACCTCACGTATTTCACTACACGGTGTTTGATTTTGATACGGGGATTCATGAGACGCAATTCACACACATTGACAACCATATCGAATGGCGGAACGGCTACGAAATTCACACGGGCGTAAACCTTTCGAAGGAGGGGGTCTTCGAGCCGTTTGATATTTTTCCAGGAGTGGTTGTTCCGCCTGGGAAATACGATCACCAGGAAGTACAGATCGCTGTGAATACCAATTTAGCAGCACCGGTGAGCTTCAACATCAATTCGATTGTTGGCGGTTTGTTTGGTGGCGAGCGTATGACAATGACTCCTTCAGTTGCGGCGCGTGTTGGTGAAACATTCAATGCGTTGGTTGAGTGGAGTTACAACGACCTGAAACTCCCTGGTGGTAACTTTACGACGAATCTAGTTCGGTTCCGGACTTCTTATTCATTTACGACCAGAATGTTTTTTCAAGCATTGATTCAGTACAACGATCGCGCTGATTTGTGGTCTTCGAATCTTCGATTTGGATTGTTGTCCGACGCGAATACTGGTTTGTTTGTTGTTTACAATGACGTCAGATACTTTGATAGCGTTCTTGGGTCTCGCTTCGAGACACCATTGGCTAGCGGTCGGACGTTAGCACTCAAATATAGCTATTTGTTTGATCTGTTGCGGTAGCTGACCTGATCCTGTGAAACAAGTTGGCGCTTGACTCTGCCAGCACGCACGATTACAAAGTACACGTGATGATTGACGGTGTTTTTCCGCCAATACCGACTCCGTTCAGTAATGACACGGTTGACGCTGTGGCAATGGGCAGTAATGTCGACCGTTGGATGCAGACAGGCATACGTGGTGTCGTCGTACTGGGTTCAAATGGAGAGGCGCCATTTCTAAATGAATTTGAGTCAGATGCGGCGGTAACCGCTGCACGGGAGCATGTACCGTCGGACCGACTATGCATTGCGGGAGTCGGGCGAGAATCAACGATAGAAACGATACGTGCGACAACCCGAGCAGCTGACTTAGGTGTTGACGCGGTTCTTGTCAGAACACCAGGGTTTTTCAAGGCACTCTTGACCCCAGAAGCGTTCGTTTCTCACTATAGAGCGATTGCCGATGCCTCTCCGGTACCGGTTCTTCTCTACAACTTTACTGCCGTTACAGGTGTGACCCTTCCGGTCGACGTCGTTGCGATGTTGGCAACTCATCCGAATATCGTCGGGATGAAAGAATCAGGTAGTGACCTGAAGTATGTTTCGGCTCTTATTAATAGCACTCCCGATGATTTTGTTTTGCTTGCCGGTTCGGCACCGGTTTTTTATCCCAGCCTTCTTATTGGTGCGACGGGCGGTGTACTCGCGTTAGCTTCCGTTGTTCCTGATTTATGCGTTGAACTTTACGATTTGGTTCAAAGTGGTCGCCACAGTGAAGCGCTTGAGTTACAGAGACGGTTGACACCTCTAGCTGGTCTGGTGACTTCGAGATACGGCGTGCCAGGGTTAAAAGCCGCCCTTTCTCTTCTTGGGTTTCATGCAGGCGCGCCGCGTCTTCCGTTACAACCAATTAAGTTAGAGGCGATTGATGAGATGCGTGTCGCGCTGGAGCAACTCGGTATATTGCCAGCTGCCCACAGCTCGGTCTAACAGCATGCGGTTATGTGGCGATTTGTTGCGTGCCACTGGGCTGTTTGCGGTCGCGCTGTCTTTGGTCGCCTGTGCGACAAACCCCGTAACAGGTAGTCGTGAGTTCGTGACTATGAGTCAGGCTCAGGAGATTGGTATTGGTCGTGAGAACCATGCAGTCATTACTCGAGAAATGGGAATTTACGACGATCCGGGGCTTCAAGAATATGTTGAAGATATTGGTTACCAACTTGCTGGTGAATCCCATCGACCTGACCTGCCTTGGCAATTTACGATCGTTGATACACCGGTAGTTAATGCGTTTGCCCTGCCTGGTGGCTTCATTTATCTCACCCGTGGTCTGATGGCGTACCTTGGTTCTGAATCAGAGCTGGTAGGTGTGATGGGTCATGAAATCGGGCATGTTACGGCTCGTCATTCAGTGCAGGCGTATACCCGTGCGGTTGGTGCTCAGGTTGGATTGGTACTTGGGCAACTATTTCTTCCGGCGATGAGGTCTCCTGCTTACGGCGTGCCGGGTCTTGGGGATGCTGCCGGACAGGGGCTTGGGCTACTGTTTCTCAAATTTGGGCGTGATGATGAAATTCAGGCAGACCGGTTAGGTGCTGAATATGCAACATACGGAGGGTGGGACCCTAGTGGTGTCAGCGGAATGTTGACCACACTTGGAAGGATTGCTGATACGACCGACCGGCGAGGCACACCAAATTGGCTTATGACGCATCCTGAACCAGAGGATCGTGTTGCTGCGGTTTCTGGAACAGTAAAAGAGTTGCTTGCGCAGGGGGCTGAGTCTTCGAGTTTACGCATTGAACGAGATGGCTATCTTGAACGCATTGATGGTCTTGTTTTTGGTGACAATCCAGCCCAAGGTGTTGTTAGAGGCCGAGAATTCTTGCATCCAAAACTTCGATTTGCTCTTCAGTTTCCAGAGGGTTGGCAGGTTCAGAACAGTCCGGAGCGAGTCATCGCCGGTGAGTCCGGTCGCAATAGCTACATGTTGTTGCAATTTGTAAACGAAGCGAGTTCAAGTTTGCAGCGGATAGCAGAAATGGAGATGACTGGATCTGGTTTCACGGTAGAACAGGGAACTATGACGGATGTCAACGGTCTTGAGGCATACCTTGGAACGTATAGTCAGGTGGTTCCTGAACTTGGAACAATTATTGCCAAGGTTGTTCATATTCGATTAGGTTCATCGGTATATATGCTTGGTGCGTTTGCTCCGGCAGCTGATTATCAGACGATTGAGCGGGATGTTACGAACAGTCTTACCTCCTTTCGTCAATTGACCGCTAGCGAAGCAGCTGCAATTCGGCCAAGCAGGATAGCAATCTATGTGGTCGCTGAAGGGGATACTTGGGAGAGTTTAGCTGGCCAAGAGGGTGCGAACATTGTTTCAGCGGCCACGCTGACTATTATGAATGGCTATGCGTTGGACAAAGAGCCTGGACTTGGCGATCGAGTCAAGATTGTTGTGTCTGGGTAAACGTTTTTAATGCGATACGGTACATATAAGGTTGGTTAGGAGAGGATTCGGTTGCTAGTTGTCGCGCGTGAGCCGTTGTAATTGAAACGGTGACTTTTGACACTTGTCTTGTCATTTGGCGAGAATGTGGTAATCGCGCATGGAACAAACTCTGTTGCTGAACGCGACGTATGAACCCTTAAAGGTCGTTGATTGGCGCAAGGCAATCACGATGCTCTGTCAGGGCAAGGTAGAAGTTGTGTCTGAGTACGACCGTGAAGTGCGGTCGGTGTCGGTAACTTTTAAGCTTCCATCGGTTATCAGATTGCTTCGCTATATTACGATCAAACGCCGTAATGATTACGTGCCCTTTTCACGCGCAAATATCTACGCTCGGGATGACCATTGCTGTCAGTACTGTGGTGTCGAACATCCTGTAGGAGATCTTACATTTGACCATGTCGTTCCTGTGTCGCAAGGTGGTAAGAAAAACTGGGAGAACATCGTTACATCCTGTATTGGCTGTAATCGCCGAAAGGGAGGCAGAACACCGGTTCAAGCAGGCATGCGTGTCATTCGACAGCCGTCGCGTCCGACTCGGTCACCAATTGTCAGACTTACCATCGGACTTCGTAATGCGCCAGAAAGTTGGCGCGACTACTTCTACTGGAACGTCGAACTAGACGAAGCCTAAGAAAATAGACTCTCGTGAGCTTGCCACGGATCTCGTCTGTTTACCCGCTCCTCGCGATTGAGGGTGGGTGTGTCACTCTTGAGGGCGAACAGCTAGCTACAGATTTAACAATGGTTTCGTTGCCCCGCGTAACCATTGGCAATATTCCGACGCGCGTTGT
>CAZWKO010000022.1:2871-16575 GCA_964634925.1 uncultured Vicinamibacteraceae bacterium | reverse complement strand
GTCAGAAACATCGCGCTGGTCACCACCACACTCTGGTATGCCGTAAATGTCAGAAATCCGGCAATACGGCGCTGCGTCCCCTGTGCGCTATCACTACCGAGTGACAGACACAGTGACTTAAGGACTGGATAGATCACGCCGCCACCGCGTGCCGTGTTACTCGGTATCGCCGGTGCTAACACAAGGTCCGTCGCGACAATCCCATAGGCGAGCCCCAAGCTGCTCTTGCCTAAGAGGCGCATGAAGTGGAACGCAATCCGAGCACCTAGTCCCGTTTTTACAAACGCCGTCGCAATGAAAAATGCTGCGACCACCAACCAGACAACCGTACTCCCAAAGCCAGCCGTCGCCTCAGCAATCGTCAGTGTCCCCGAGACCACCGCGACAAATGCGGTCGCTCCCATCGGCATCGGCCGAAGAATGATGCCAATCACCGTCGCCACGAAGACGGCCAGCAGGTGCCACCCTCTTGGATCGACACCAGCCGGAACAGGCACCAGCCAGAGCACAGCCCCAATGCATACGACCGTCGCCAGCCGAAAAGCATCGACTCGTGGTCCTTGATCGATTTGTTGTGAGTTCGTCAGGGCGATTCCCCACTCATGGAAGATGCCAATCAAAAAAGGGGCCGACACCCGGTCAAGGTCTCGGCCCCTCAATCAAAGTCGGCTAGTCAGATTATGGTCGCTCAGCCTGAGCAGCTTCCTCGGTTGCCATCCACCCTTGGTACCATCGAAAGACGTTGCCGGTGAGACTTCCAATGAAAATGTCGCCTCCTTCGGACACATCCAACCAATGGCCAGGACTTTCCATCGCACCAATGATCTCGCCACTATCAATATCGACGTTCATGATCCGACCAGCGAGAGTGTCGTAGGTGATGTTCTCAACGTTGTCTCGATGGGTAATTACCCACACCTGGTCGTCAGGTGTAATAAAAATATTCTGTGTCGCTCCGAGATTGGTCCACATCTGAAGAAACTCGCCATTCTCATCAAAAATTTGGATGCGATTATTCTCTCGGTCACTCGCATACACACGACCCTGCGAATCCACCGCCACCGAGTGAACCAAATCAAACTCACCTGGTGCCGACCCTGGCACCCCCCACGTCGTAACAAAGTTTCCTTCCGCGTCATATTTCACAACACGGCTATTGCCATACCCATCGGCCACATAAAGTTCGTCGTTGGGACCAAACGCGATATCAGCAGGACGATCGAATGTGTCATCCGTCGTACCAGCCTGCCCCTTAATCCCAAGGGTCATCAAGAGCTCACCATCGTTTGTAAGCTTCATGACACGGTGGTTCCCATTATCGGTGACCCAGACGTTGTCATGGCGATCGATCCGAAGACCGTGTTCATTGCCAAAATCGAAATCTCGCCCAAAAGATCGAACGTACGTCCCGTCCGAATCAAAAACCACAATCGGGTCAGCCGTGTCCCCCCGATGAAATACAAAAACCTGTCCGTTCGAGTCCGTCGCCACCGCAGACACACGCCCGAAGCTCCAGCCCTCTGGCATGGTATGCGGCTCCTGCCCAAATCTGATGGCTACGCGGTACTCCATCAAGCCACCTTCGTGGGGATACCAGCCTGCCATACCCTGCTGATCGATCACCTGTCCCGTCGCCGTACTACGATCGATGTCAACGCCAGGAGACGGCTGCAACACCTGCACATCCGGAGCCATTTCCATCGCCTCTGATGTCGACGCTGGTGTCGACGAGCAGGCCGAAGTGAGTAGTGCTGCCACTGCAAAACCTAAAAATAGTTTTCCACGCATGGGAACCTCCATTGGGAGTGAGTGTAGCGTATCGCCGGCTAGATGTGTCGGTTCATTTCCTACGGTAACGTCAACGTGTCGCTTGTCTACGGTGTGAGATATTTTCTGACTTGGCGCGGACCAACATCCGCTGCGTAAACATTCCCTTGCGCATCCGTACTGACCCCTGACGCACCCGAAATTCCTTGTTCATCTTGGCGCGCTAAATCAGGGTCTGGAATAAACGTCGTGACTACGCCATCCGACACACTTCCAATGTAAATGCCACGTTTCCATCCAGGATTATTCCGTGAGTTCGATGTCGAATCAGTCACATAGAGCACGTCGTGTTCATCAATAAACATCCCGCTTGGGCGGCCGAACTGCGACCAACTATGAAGAAAGTCCCCCTCTGCATTAAAAACCTGCACCCGACCGTTTGATCGATCACCGACATACACGCGGTCCTGAGAATCAATCGCAATCGTGTGCGGTTGGTTGAACTCCCCGGGTCCGTCACCCGTATGCCCCCACGTCTTAATAAAATGGCCATCCTTCGAAAACTTCACCACACGGTTGTTCTGACCATGACCATCAGTAACAAATACATCACCATTCGACGACACCGCGATATCGGTCGGCCGATCAAAGGTGTCTGTCCCATTTCCGGCCACTCCAGCCCGGCCCAGAGTCAGCAACAGCTCTCCCGCAGGGTTGAACTGAAACACTTGGTGGCCACGGCCACCCGCGGACATCCCCAGTACGGTGTCGCTCCCATTCGCATCGGTCGCCCAGAGATTCCCGCTCGGATCGATATGAAATCCGTGGGGGAACGCAAAGCGCCCCTCTCCCCAACTATCGAGCAGTCGACCCTGAGGGTTGAACTTGAGAATGGGAGGACTGTTGTCACGTCCAACACACGTGGCAGCCCCGCGCGGTTCGGTGTTGAAGCACCGATGCAAAACCCACATATTACCGTCTGGGTCACGATCGACACCGATCGTCTCTCCCCACTCTCCCCCGTTCATACTCGTCGGAAGCTCAGGCAATTTCTCAACGAGGCGGTACGAGGATTCCGGAGACTGCGCAATGACGGATGTGCTGACAATCGCGACCATGCCGAAAACGAGCCTCTTACAACCCGTGTCGCCGACGACGCTACTGAGACCCATAAACTTTCGGCAACTGGACAAAACTGTAGTTTCCATCTGGACCAAAGCTCCGGCTCGAATCCGCCACTGTTCTGTGCATCCTAGTTTTCTCCTTAGGCAGGTTTCAAGAACAAAACAAAACTCAAGACAAGTCTTTCCATTTCCCGCACTAACACCGTGGCATCTTTCAGAGTTTCTTTAGGAACGGCGCGGCAAGCGCTAGCTTGGCGATCCGAGACCCCCAACGAACCCATCTCGGCGCACCACGATAATAGCGATAGGCATCCAGAAGTCCTGGGGCAAGCACCACCGCTCCAACCCATCTTTCATTCACGCCAAGGTTTTGTGCGATACCGCGGGTATCTCGTTCTGGTGGCCCCCACTGTCCGAGACCCGCCACCCCGTATAACAACGACAGACCAACGTGAAATGCCAGTAATCCCTTCTGGATCGGTGCTTGCTGTCTCCGTAAATCAGGTGCTCGGGTCAGAATAGTCTCCGCCAACGCAAACTGCGTCCACAACCCCGATGACGCGACGACAGCTTCCTGCCACGACGGCAGCACTTTGCGATGGGCAATCGCAAAAAATGGCAGCCCTGCACCCTTGACAGTCTTCATATAGGGGTCGCTCTGAAAGAAAGCATTGGTCAAAAGGTGCCCTCCCTCATGCGAGCCAAAGCCAAGCGCAACACCAAACAGCCCACGACAGAGTACGCATACGTCGTGTTTGTCCTTAGCTAAGGACACATAGTTCTTGCTTCGTGTAAGGCTGACTTGAGGAAGTATCTGCGTGTCCCAAAAATGGACCTCTCGGAACATCACCTGGGCATTGACTTCTACACTACAGAAGCAGATCGCCAAACAAACAAGACCGGCACGGGTGTCGCATCTGGCGACTAGGAAAGAGAACAACTTGGCAGTCGTGTTTGATGTTAGGCCGGAGGCAGGTGCACAAGATAATTGACGCCGTCTCGGTTTAACCAGACTCTAACGTAATCAGCTTCCTTCAACACCTCAACACGTGCCTCATTACGCAACATTCCACTTTCCGAAACTTCGCTCATCTCATCGTCAGCAATCACGACCGCTAGGCCACGGCCTGCCACAGAATCACCAGACACAAACTCCACCCAACGCCCCATCGACTCAGGGCCGTCATCGGCTAATCGCAGAAGATACATCCCCGCAGCGAGTTCTTCACCATCAGCGAGCACCGCTGACGGAATCGTAATTTCTCCACGTGCTCGGCGAGCGGCTGCTTCTTCTCGTAGTCGTTCAACCTCGGCAACAAACGAAGAAATCCCGCTATTCACACTCTGCGCGGACGCGAGGGCTGAATTTGCTTCACGCTGAGCGTCAAACAATTGTTCCCCTGCCAATAATCGACCCGTCTCACCAAGCGCCGACTCTACGTCGCTGAGGTCAGACTCCCACGCCATCGCTTGCTCTTCAGGAAGATCGTCCTCGGCTATCTCCGTAATGGATACTCGCGCCGTTGCAACTTCCTCCTCAGCATTCGACACCACTCGACCCGTTTCGGTTCGCAGTCGTTGTTTCTCGGCATCAATCGCTTCCTCAACCGCATCAACCGCCAAACCAACCGACCCAATCAGTTCATTGGTTCGTTCGTAGTCACGTAATAGCGCAAAGCTTTGCGCCTGTGTCTCTAGTTCTGTATCAAGTTGCCCCACCGCATCTTCGGCATTGCCATAGGCCTCCGACGCATACGTCACCGCTTCGGATTCAACTGCTGCAAGCCGAGCCTTGACTGCATCGACAGGCCCCATGGGAGCTTCCGCACAGCCAGACGTCATAAATGCAAGTGATGCCGTCAGTAATGTCAGTAGAATTCGGTTACTCAATGGCTTTTCTCCGTCGGTCTCGGGTATTAGTAATGAGAAATATAGCGCAGCGCGGGGCTACATGTACGCGAACGAGGGGCAAAAAAAATATTTTTATGCAAATCGTGAACAGTAAACGAGTCTAGTTTTCATAGCACTACGAAAAAAAAGGCCAAACTAGCTCCCTAGCCTGGCCCACCGTCCCGTCGAATCGAAAAAAATCAGACGCACTATCAAAACAATTTGTGCGCTCAAAAATCACGCTACATAATTCGTACCAGTCCATGTAGGTGTCCCTTGGGTGTAATCAATCACGCCTTCGCTCCGTACTTTTGACCCATCAGACACATTAATCATCAGGGACAGATTAAATCGCATTTCACTTCCTGGCCTGTTCCACGTGCCCTCTCCCAGCCCAGCAACCGCAGAACCATCCTCGCTCAAGCCCATACCTGCGTATGTGCAGGTACCACCAGAAAAGTCACCCGCTTCTGAAAGGGGCCTCGTAATATTCAGGGTGCCGTACACCACACCAAAACCTTCGGCCTTACCTTCGTAGCACGACGTCTGCTGGAACTGCCCGTCAACCGTCTTCGAAAGAGACCAAGACACACGTGTAGCACTAAATTCCCCAATGGTTTCAGACATCTTCTCTCTCCTTTCATGATCTACCGTTAAATCAACAAAGGCCTGCAGCCACGCAAGCCCACCAGTGCAGACATCTTAGAATAGAGATTTGAGTAAGTGGCAATTTATTTTACGTGTTACTAAATTCGAAGCTTGAAACCCACGCCTGATTACGGTGCAGGGAAATAGGCAATTCGCTCGCCGCGATGTGAGCCCAACCACATTTCATCACCAATCTGAATCGCCGTGGTAGACGCAACAAACCCTGCAATCGCTGGATGCTCGAAAATCCGGTTGACGGCCAATGTGTCTGGATCAATCGTCGCGACATTTGAGGATTCTTCCAGAGGCGCACGAGGCGACTGAATGTTGCCGTGGCCAGCCGCAAAAATGACGGTGCCATCAAGTGACATTCGTAGATTGTCAGGCCGAAACCCTAAATCTAGGACTTCTTTTTGAACCGGGGTTTGGCCACGCGATAAGCGCGTCAGTTTCTCCTCAGCCCAACCCGCGATATATAGCCACTGACCATCGGCAGAAATTTCTAATCCATTCGGTGCCGTGTCCTCACTACCGGGGACACGGGTCCACCCCGAAGCCGATTGCCATTCCCACACATCACCTGTCCGTGGACTCGTCGCCACGAACCCACCCTCCGGCAATGCAACAACACCATTAAATCCAAGCGGTTCTGGAGCGACGGCACAACCGACCCACGTCATCAGAGGCGTGGTCGAGCCTGCTTCGATCTCAAACACCTCAATCGATTCGCGGTTTCCATGATGGACGACATACAAGCTGTGAACATCGCCCTGCCCTGGTTGAAGATACAGTCCGTGTGCGTTAAACGCATCGCCTTCGTCCGGATCGATGGGTCCCGGACACGTCGGGTACGACCGTGAATCTAGGCGCTCTCCGACGGTAGAGCTCGGGAACAACACGGTTGCGGTTTTGTCAGCAACACTCACCAGATGAATCCGTCCTCCCGCTCGATTCCCAGACGCAATCACCCACTCTGAACCTGGTACGACCGCAAGATCCTCAGGGCTGATGAGATTACAAATAAACTGGACCTCACCGTCTGTCTCACACGGCAACCCACTCGGGGCAACCGTCGGATTCTGGGCATTAGTTCCAGACATACCTAGTAAGGCGACTAAGGCAAACACCACAACAACCCATCTCATTGTTTTCATTATGCCCTCACAAAGCTACTTCTGACAGCTTGCAGATACCGCTAATGATTCACGCCACGCTGAGATCCGACAGCCGACAACAGGTATGCCTCGAGTGTCCTTGAACGCTCTAGAAACAAACGACTAAGCTACCGTTAGCCCGCCATACCGACCAAACGCTACAGTCATACTCTTGCCAATCACCTATGGCGCTACCGTAATCTCACCAATAGACCAAGGATGCTCCGTGCAGTGGTAGAGGAATGTCCCCGGCTCCTCAAGAGTTACGTACTCAAACATTCCCGGTGCGAGCGTGTCCGTCGTCCAACTACCGTCACGGGCCTCGATAGTGTGTGACATTGTTCCGTTGTTGACGAAACGAACACGGTCCCCAACGCTCCGACGAACGCGAAGCGGGTTGAATGCGTACTCATCGACCGCGTTCCGCTCACCGCCGACGGCGCAACAGGAATCTCGAAGCATCGCCGTCTCAATCGTATCTACCGATCTTGGCCCTGGACCGACCCAACGGGTTAAATCGTCCAGTTCTATCGAGTCAGGCGCACTTCGTGCTGACTCAGTTCCATCCAAAGCGAATGCCCAAATCTCTGGTCCCATTGCAATAACAACGTACTGTCGCCCATCTACGGCATAGGTCGCCGCCGGCCCCGGTCGAAGTCGCGTCTCAGTCTCGAGTGTCTGAAACGCCCAAACACGTTCACCTGTTCGCGCATCATAGGCCTCAACCTGGCCATCAGCCGACCCCCAGAACATCAGATTCCCGGCCGTCGTGAACGGACCACTTAGCCCAAGTCGCCCACCTCCAAACTCCTGCTTCCATACGATCCGGCCGGTCCGCCCATCCACGGCAGCCAAAATGCCTGTCGATGCCGGCAAGGTCAGACGGTCATAGCCACCGGGTCGGTTATCGGCAATCCATGGGTCTGCTATTCGCCGGGCTCGTCCCACGTGCGCACGACCCTGCGCATAGATATACCCGGTCTGGGGACTGAATGACATGGGTGTCACCCGCACCATCGGAATCGGCACGCTCGGCGCTACAACGGCATGTTGATCAAGTGACGGTGGTGTATAGGGACTACAGTTGAGCTCAAACGGTGGCGGCACCTGGTCTCGCCAAAACGAACAGTCTGGCAAGATACTTTCTGATAGTGGGAATGGCTGAGTCGGTGCTGTTTTGAGAAATGGATCCTGAGGAACTTCCCGTTCTTCGATTGGAACAATGGGCTCCCCGGTTTCCCGATCTAATTGAAAAAGATAGCCATCGGCTCTCATCGCTGCCAATGCTTTTCTAGTCTGTCCATTTATTTGAGTCTCATACAACAACATCGGCGTGGCAATGTCAGCGTCCCAGATGTCGTGACGGACCACCTGGTAATGCCACTTCCGTTCACCAGTCTCGATGTCAAGCGCGAGAATCGACGCCGTAAACAAATTGTCCCCCTCGCGAAGTTCCCCTCCAAACATCGGAGCCGGATTACCGGTCGCGAAATAAACCATGCCCAGCTCGGTGTCCACCGTTCCATTCAACCAGACGCCCCCACCACCAAGCTTCCAGATGTCTGAGTCTTCAGGCCACGTGTCATGTCCGAATTCACCTGGACGGGGTACGATAAAAAATGTCCAGACTTTTTGCCCGGTCTGCGCATCAACAGCAACGATGCGACCTTGCCCGCCAGAATCTCCATTAGCCACACCGACAAATACTTTGCCCCCCGCATACATCGGTGCGGTCGTGACAGTCTCGCCGTGCTCTGCAGGAATACTACCGACTGGTTCGGTCCACACGAGCTCCCCTGTATCTTGCCGAAGCGCCGCCACTTCCGCACTTCTCAATCCAACATAAATAAGTCCTCCACCAAGACCAACGCCTTGCCACGACGGCACCATACGGGATTCGGATTCAGAACTCCCCGGCTGCCACCGCCACACGGTTTCACCAGTCACACCATCGAGTGCAAAAATGTTTGCTCCTGCTGTGAGGTAGATGACGCCATCGTTAACAACAGGCGTCGAACGTGAAGAGCCACCGCCATCCAACCTCGTCACCCACGCACCATTCAGTCGATTCACGGTTGCCGTCGAAATCTCTGAAAGTGCCGAGTACCGTGAACTTGACCAATCGCCACCAGCAAACGGCCAGTCCTGCTCAGAATACGGGCGGTCACTTCTGGGCTCTTGCCCGACAAGACCAACCACACAAATAAAGACCCCCATCACAACAGATACAAATCGAAACTTTGTCATCTAGACCCGTACTCCTCATCCAAAGTGACTCTTAGGTACAACATACGACTCACAAGAAACTGAAACCATTCTAATTGAGTCGCTGTAGACAATCTATTACTGGCAGACAGTAACAACACATTCAAGCACACCTGCACAAATTCGTACATAACCAATCGGCCGCACGCTATCACCACCAGCCTCGCCCCCCCAGCAGATACTGGCGGCCTACGTGCCTGGAGGAGGGCTAGACCGTTTTGCACATCCATTACCTGCTCAAGAGTCGGTGAAAACGGAATCTCTTCTCTAATGGCTTTTACAAAACGCCTGGCAGTGCCTGAAATCACACTAGCGCATCCATGAGACATACCGGGGCTCTTCGAATACTGTTTTGCGTCGCACATCACCCTCGATCACAAAACCATCTTTGACGGTGGCGCATCGCTGATGAACTGATACCTAAGCTTCGCGACAAAGGAAAGTTCATTATTCCTCTACCCAACACAGTTATTGTGTAATTAGTTGATGGTAGAACGACCCGTCACAGCGAATACATCAAAAGCAAATAACCACCGTGAACCCAAAAAGATCAAAGACTGCCTTCTAACTAGCGAACGAGCTCCATATCAGTCACCCATCCCTGCGCGGCATAGCCCAATGTTTCCATCTGAAAGAGTGAACCCACCTTTATATATTGTTCGCCGTACGCCCACCCACGTGGGGTTAATGTCACGGGTACCTCTATCACTGCATCAAACACTTCCACAGTCTGTTCAGCAATGTATGACGGACCTCCCGGACTATCAAATGGTAGTCCAACTGTAGCTGAACCAGGCATCGTTGTCCGAGGTCCCACTGACTGGATCTCCGCCATCGGCAACTCCCGCGTTCTCTGATCTTCAAAGTTCAAGATCCGGATAATACGAAGTTGTTCTTCTTTGTCACCGGCAAGCGCATCGGCCCACGAAGCTTGAGCTGCCTGCTGCGCTGCACCACCCCGTCCCGCTACCAATCCGCTGAGCACACCAAGATTCTCTAGAACCTCCAGCACTCGCTGACGCATCTCTTCAGGAGCTTGTTCCAAAAACCCTGCCAAGCGGTCTGTATTGAACTTGTCGACAGGGAAATTTGGCAGGTAATTAGTGGTGTCGCCAACTTCAACAACTGACGTATCTTGATCACCAACGCTCATAACAATTTGTACACCTGGTTGACTTACAAACCGCACGGTAATCCGAACATTGTCGATCACCGGCTCCGGTTCAGGTGGTGCCACTACAGTCAGTAAGCCCTGCACGCGAACCAATTCACGCGGTCCGTCTATTGGACCAGAACCATCGTATGCTGACGCACGCACTTCAAGAGGCCGAGAAAGAACCAAGGTATAGGTAAGTGGCTCTAACTCTGGTAATGCAATTCGAGCTTTCGATGACGTCAGCACGCCGGATTTTGGTGGATACACAATGATCGGCTCAGGAGACTCATACACCACGGAATTCGGAATAGATAGATACGGTTCAAAATGCACCCGCATATACGATTCAAAATGCTCTCCCTCGATGTCCAGATATTCTGTCGAACCTTGGACTGCACGGGCATCTCCAAGACAAGGATCGCCTTGGCACGGTCCATGTGATGTAATCGATGGTCCTGGTATCACAGTAAACGCATCGGTCGATCTTGCCTGCTCCTGCCCTTCCGCATCCGTTAACACCAAGTCATAACTGCCATCTGGAAGCAGCGGCAGTTTTATCTCGGCCTTCGTGTCACTCTCCAACAGAAAAGAAACTGCAGTAATTGAGGTGCCATTATCATGAGGTTCCAACCTTGCGGTTAAATACGGTTCCAATCGTTCGCCAGTAATTCTCAGGCTTCCAGGTTCCCCCGCAAGCCAATACATTGGCTCGAAGCTGCTAATCGTCATCTCAGGGCTCGGCTCAATCGTCAACGCATTTGCCAAACGACCTAACTCAAATTCCTCATCGAGCAAAATGACATCGTACGTTCCCGGCGTCACGTTTTCAGGCAACCCAACCTCAGCAGCAGTCTGACTCTCCACCAGAAACGACTCTGTATTAAGGCCCCCTATTCGCACGCGAAGATTTGTGCTGAGGTTTGCACCAGTGATACGTATGCTGCTTGTTTCTTCAAGAACTAGTTGTGGTGGTGTCACAGCGTAAAGTTGGGGTCCTGGCGTGCGAAAGAGAAGGAAGGCACCATAAACGAGTGGAATCAAGCCAACAATCAAGCTAACAACCAAAAGGTCGATGACATTCACCTTCCCAAAAATACGACCGTTCTCGTCTATCACAGTCACGAAAGTTCCATTCCCTTTTGCTTCCAGCCGATTAAAGTTGTCAGCGTCACATCCAACTCTTTTTAAGGTAAGAACGTGTTCGAACATTCGACCACAGCAGTGACCTCAAATTCGATACCGTTGCAACCAAACCACTAGCGAACGAGCTCCATATCAGTCACCCATCCCTGCGCGGCATAGCTCAATGTTTCCATCTGAAAGAGTGAACCCACCTTTATATATTGTTCGCCGTACGCCCACCCACGTGGGGTTAATGTCACGGGTACCTCTATCACTGCATCAAACACTTCCACAGTCTGTTCAGCAATGTATGACGGACCTCCCGGACTATCAAATGGTAGTCCAACTGTAGCTGAACCAGGCATCGTTGTCCGAGGTCCCACTGACTGGATCTCCGCCATCGGCAACTCCCGCGTTCTCTGATCTTCAAAGTTCAAGATCCGGATAATACGAAGTTGTTCTTCTTTGTCACCGGCAAGCGCATCGGCCCACGAAGCTTGAGCTGCCTGCTGCGCTGCACCACCCCGTCCCGCTACCAATCCGCTGAGCACACCAAGATTCTCTAGAACCTCCAGCACTCGCTGACGCATCTCTTCAGGAGCTTGTTCCAAAAACCCTGCCAAGCGGTCTGTATTGAACTTGTCGACAGGGAAATTTGGCAGGTAATTAGTGGTGTCGCCAACTTCAACAACTGACGTATCTTGATCACCAACGCTCATAACAATTTGTACACCTGGTTGACTTACAAACCGCACGGTAATCCGAACATTGTCGATCACCGGCTCCGGTTCAGGTGGTGCCACTACAGTCAGTAAGCCCTGCACGCGAACCAATTCACGCGGTCCGTCTATTGGACCAGAACCATCGTATGCTGACGCACGCACTTCAAGAGGCCGAGAAAGAACCAAGGTATAGGTAAGTGGCTCTAACTCTGGTAATGCAATTCGAGCTTTCGATGACGTCAGCACGCCGGATTTTGGTGGATACACAATGATCGGCTCAGGAGACTCATACACCACGGAATTCGGAATAGATAGATACGGTTCAAAATGCACCCGCATATACGATTCAAAATGCTCTCCCTCGATGTCCAGATATTCTGTCGAACCTTGGACTGCACGGGCATCTCCAAGACAAGGATCGCCTTGGCACGGTCCATGTGATGTAATCGATGGTCCTGGTATCACAGTAAACGCATCGGTCGATCTTGCCTGCTCCTGCCCTTCCGCATCCGTTAACACCAAGTCATAACTGCCATCTGGAAGCAGCGGCAGTTTTATCTCGGCCTTCGTGTCACTCTCCAACAGAAAAGAAACTGCAGTAATTGAGGTGCCATTATCATGAGGTTCCAACCTTGCGGTTAAATACGGTTCCAATCGTTCGCCAGTAATTCTCAGGCTTCCAGGTTCCCCCGCAAGCCAATACATTGGCTCGAAGCTGCTAATCGTCATCTCAGGGCTCGGCTCAATCGTCAACGCATTTGCCAAACGACCTAACTCAAATTCCTCATCGAGCAAAATGACATCGTACGTTCCCGGCGTCACGTTTTCAGGCAACCCAACCTCAGCAGCAGTCTGACTCTCCACCAGAAACGACTCTGTATTAAGGCCCCCTATTCGCACGCGAAGATTTGTGCTGAGGTTTGCACCAGTGATACGTATGCTGCTTGTTTCTTCAAGAACTAGTTGTGGTGGTGTCACAGCGTAAAGTTGGGGTCCTGGCGTGCGAAAGAGAAGGAAGGCACCATAAACGAGTGGAATCAAGCCAACAATCAAGCTAACAACCAAAAGGTCGATGACATTCACCTTCCCAAAAATACGACCGTTCTCGTCTATCACAGTCACGAAAGTTCCATTCCCTTTTGCTTCCAGCCGATTAAAGTTGTCAGCGTCACATCCAACTCTTTTTAAGGTAAGAACGTGTTCGAACATTCGACCACAGCAGTGACCTCAAATTCGATACCGTTGCAACCAAACCACCAGCACTCAGCCACACAATAAATGGCGTCACTGTGTCCCGATGCCGAACCATTGTACCGATGTTGCCACTGCTTAGTGCGACCGCCACTGACGACACTAACACTGTCGCAACAAGCAATAGCGTCACGAGTGGATCACGGCGCAATCCAGAAATTGAACCAATACAGGCCATAATCACAATGAAATACCAGACAACCTGCTGAGGTAAAAATAGCATCTCTGTTGTGGACCGAACTTGCCAAGGCAGTGGCACGGCAATAACGCTGGCGGTCGCCCTTGCGACATACCGCAACTGTTCAGTTGGCGTCCATGAGGCCACCACCACTTCTCGACTATCTAGATAGAAGCGTTCATCCAATAATTTATACGCATTACCTTCCGTCTTAACCAGACGCGAATAAACTTGCTCGCTTTGAATCAGCCCGTAGGCCATGAACGGAAGAAGAACAAAAGCAAGCGCAGCGACCCATAAGCGCCGTGTGGCAACAGCACCAAATAACCCGCCTACAATACCTACTCCCAGGACAATCTCCCCTCCGGCTCTGATTCCATTAATCGTGGCAAAGGAAATAATGACAGCACAAAGTCCAAGTATGCGT